>JBGPFL010000398.1:0-5412 GCA_041483295.1 Blastocatellia bacterium
AGACGTGCGTAGTCGACGTCATCGAGGAGCTGTTAGGCCAGGAAGCGCTGATATTCCGAGATGTGCTTGTTGTGAAACCCGCTCGAGACGGCGCTCCGCTGCACTATCATCAAGACTCGGCCTACTGGGACGTCGATCCGCCGTCGCTCATCTCTGCATGGATTCCGCTGGACGACGTCACGGAAGACGGCGGCTGCCTGAGGGTGATCAAGGGGAGCCACACCGCACTGGTCGAACACGTTCTGTTTCTGAGTGAACAGCGGCGGCTCCCACAGCCCGTGACTCGCCTGCTTCGAAGCATGGCCTCTCTTGCGGGGACCGGCGACAATCCCAACGGCGCCGGAGGCAGCCAGGCTATGGATTACCTCAAACGACTGGTGTTAGAGAAGGGGACCAGATTCGCGCCGTCGCTGACTCGGCTGAATGATTTCCGAGTCGACGAACGGGAGATTGAGAGTTTGCGAGCAAGCGAAAGGGCTCTTCCGGTGAAGGCCGGAAGCGTGATCTTCTTCCACAGCCTGTTAATGCATGCCAGCAACCCCAATACGTCCGAGAACGATCGCTGCGCGGCAATAATCAGCTACATGAGCAAGGACTCGCGATTCATCGGCCGTGGTGAAGCAAACTTCATGCGGGCGCGAATGAGCTGAGTCTCGATCGCCGCCGGCAATATCAATACTCATGCAATGATTGAAACCGCCGCTGCCACATTAACTGGAATTCCATTGATTGCCGTCACGTGCGACCTGTGCGGACGCGAGTCCTCGACCACGACTGTAGCGAAGGGCGTAGATTTTGAATATGGCACCTGTCCCAACACTTTTTCGATCGTCAGGTGCAATGAGTGCGGCTTGCACTACCTGAATCCACGGCCTGGTATTTCGACGCTCAACATCATCTATCCGCAGTCTTATGAGCCGTTCCACTTTCACGAATCGGCGAATCCGTTCATCAAGCACGGCCGCGCGTTCGTGCAAAAGAAGAAGGTTAGAGCCATCAGCAGACTTGTGCCGCCGGACGGCTCGATAATCGATGTTGGCTGTGGCAGCGGCTATCTGCTGTCGTTGCTCAAACGGTATGGGTCGCCCCATTGGAAGCTCTATGGCAACGACTTCAGCGAAGTCTCGCTTGCCAATCTGGAGCGGCTGGGGATTCAGGCGGTCGCCGGCCGATTCGAGGAGCTGGATACGGCGCTCCAGTTCGACCTCATAATTCTGAATCAGACTATTGAACACCTGGACAGCCCTTCGAGTGTAGTGGAAAAGGCGAGCCACCTGGTAAAGCCGGGCGGCGCGCTCTTCATAGAAACACCCTCGACCGAGGGACTGGACGCGCGGCTGTTTCGGTCGCGCTACTGGGGCGGTTATCACTTCCCCAGACACTGGTCGCTTTTTGATGAATCCTCGCTGATGAGGTTGGTTGAGTTGCACGGCTTCGAGACCATCCGCGTCGACTATCTCGCAAGCCCAGCCTTCTGGGTTCAGTCGTTCCACCATATGTTTCTCGACAGGAACTACTCCCAGCGGGTGGTCAACTTTTGGACCATTCGCAATCCGTTGGCGCTTGCGCTGTTCACTCTGCTCGATACCGTGAGTGCCAGCCTCGGCAAGACTTCCAATATACGATTGATCGCCCGAAGGCGTGGGTAGGATCAGCGGCGACGCAAGCCGAGGATGCTCATAAAGAAGCTCGACAGTACGATCTGGCAGCCGAGCGTCAACGCTGTTACGGCGGGAATTATTAGTCTCAGAGTCTCACTCGGTTGAAGAGCGCCAAACGCATGCGCGTTCCAGTAGTTCACGGCGTAGACCGAGCCGCCCAGTCCCAGCAATATCAGCACGCTGCCAACAATCAAACCCACTTCAAGGTTCACGTAGCGCATTACCTTGTTCAGTCGAGGGTCTTCTGGAAGCAGCCCTTCCATTATCGCAAAGGTCTTTGTGAAGACGGCGAAGACGATAGCTTGAAATCCGATCACAACCGCGACGGCCGAGTACAACAAGGTCTGCACGTCGAAGCCTATGCTGCCGACATAAACGGGACCGCGCAACAACATCAGTCCAAAGAAAAAGCCAAACAGCATTAACAGCGCGCCGGGATACAGGAAGAGCCAGCGCGGGCTGTACATGAGCAAGAACCTCAAGTGCCGCCAGCCGTCCCGCCAACTGCGCAGATGAGGCGGCCGGTTGCGGCCGTCGGGAGCAAGGGTCGTCGGCACTTCTGTGATTCGCATCTTATGCAGCGTCGCCTTGACGACGATCTCACTGGCGAACTCCATTCCTGTCGTACGCAGATCCATCTTCAGGATCGCGCGCTTGCTGAAGCCGCGAAGCCCGCAATGGAAGTCACGGCTCGGAGAGCGGAAGAAGGTTCGCCCAAGCTCGGTCAAAACGGGATTGCCCAGATACCTGTGAAGCGCAGGCATAGCACCGGGCTTTATTCCGCCCATGAAACGATTGCCCATTACGAGATCGTATCCCGCCCGCAGCTTCTCGATGAACGGGCTCAAATTCGTGAAATCGTAGCTGTCGTCCGCATCCCCCATCACAATGTATTTGCCCCGAGCCGCGACTATGCCGCCCATCAAGGCGCTGCCGTATCCTCGAGCCGGCACATCAACAACGCGTGCGCCCAATGCGTAAGCGATGGCCTGAGAGCCGTCAGTGCTGCCGTTATCGGCAATAATGATCTCGCCTTCAACACCCGCCTCATCGAACCAGTGCTGCGCTTTTCGAATACAGGTTGCCAGTGTCTCGGCTTCGTTCAGACACGGCATCACCACCGACAACTCGGGCGCTGATCGTTCGAATGTGAGCAGGTCCTCTTGTGTGAGGGAATCAATCTGCAACACGCTGGAAGGGGTGTTGACAATCATTTGTACTGGCTCTTGATTGAGGGAGGCTAGCGTTCTAACGAGTCACTGCTCGCTGAGAGAACAACGTGTCTCTTGACGATCGATAAGGGGCAGATTCACAGAGATTGATTCTCAAAGTCTGGTCAGAATAGTAGCACACAGGGAAGGGGTTTCAAGAGTATTCTCGATTCGCGTTTCTCGTCTCTCGTTTGTCGTTTCTCGTTCCTCGTTTGTAAACGGCGAGGTCGCTTGTACTGCCTGTCACCAGACCACAAACGAAGAACGAGAAACGAGAAACGAGAAACGATCACTTGCTCGCACTCCGGAGCCGATTCAGAGCCTCGGAGATCCGGTCGTTGAGATCCTGTGATTTCACTTGAGAGAGGCCTCGCTGAAGCGCGACAATTGCGTCGGCGGTCCGCCCGAGCTTCTCATAGCACAGTCCCAGTTGGTATTGAGCGTCAGCGTCCCCTCGAGCGCCTTCGACCACCAGCTCAAACTGTCGCGCCGCCTCCGTATACTTGCCCCAGCGCTCATAACAGAGGCCCAGGTTGTATCGAACCGGTGCCGCCTCCGGCTTGAGTTTGAGCGCCAAAAGGAAGTGCCGCTCCGCCTCCGCGTAGTTGTTGTTCTCAAAATAGATCGTGCCGAGATTGTTGAACGACTCGAACATCGCCGGGTCCATCGCTATGGAGTGCTTAAAGCTCGCCACGGCATTCTCGGTGTCCCCCAAACCGTCATATGCCCGGCCGAGAGCGTCGAAGACGAAAGGCTCGTTGGGCCCGAGTTGCGCAGCACGCTGGAGGCTATTGAGCGCTTCTGAATATCGCTTCGCCCGCATCAGTTCGAGTCCCTGATTGTAGTGGCCACCCCAAAACTGCGGCCTCACGCGCACCGCCTGTGACCACAGCGAATATCCATCAGCCCAATTCCTGTTCTCTCGGGCGGTTGCTGCGGTCAACCCGATGAGCATGAGCGCCAATACGAGCGAGCTGATCACCGACCGGACACCCATTGATGGCGACGCCGTCTCAGCTGCTGGCCGGTCCTTCGAAACTGACGCGAGCCTGGCAACGCCGAGGGCGATCAGATAAGACCACCCGGCCACAGAAACATAGAGGTACCGATCGAAGACCAGATACTCGTCCGAGAGCTGCCGCAGGTCGAGCACCGGAAGCAAAGGCACGATCGACATCGCCAGCGCGTGCCACACCTCCCTGCTGATTCGCTTGCGATAGAAGACTAACAGCGACGCTAGCAGCCCTAACCCTATCGCCGGCAACAAGAACCTCGGCGACGTGAGGTTGGTTACGAAGCTCGTGTAATAAACCACGCTCAGATCGACCGGCCAGATCAAGTGACACAGGTAGGTCCATACCACATAGGGCAGCGTATACAGGGTGTGAACGAGAGGGCCTTCATATGTGCGACCTGTCTTCCATGTTAGAGCGCCAAGAGCCGCATACCGGGCTATCAGGTACAGCATTACAACTCCAGCAAAGGGCAGGGCAAAACGTGCGGCGCTGACCAGTCTTGCAAGAATGCCGGGTCTGTCAGCGGCTCCTCTGCAGCTCGATTCGATCAGCTCATAGACAAACACCAGGGCCACCAGGCTAAGCGCGGTCTCTTTTGAGAAAGTCGCCACCAGGAACAAGAAGAGGGATACGGTCAGGTGCTTCCACCCCGCCCCGAGCCGGTATCGCAAATAGAAATAGAATGACCAGAGAAAAAAGACCCCAAACAACGGGTCTGTAATCCCGCTAATCCAACTGACCGACTCCACGTGGACCGGATAGATCGCAAACAGTGCCGCAGTCAGCGCGGCCACGGCATTCCTTCTCGAAATCAACAGCAGAAGATAGTAGACGCCGACTGAGCACAGAATGTGGAGCAGGAGACTGACGAGGTGCCACCCCTGAGGCCACAGTTCGAACATCTGATATTCGGCGGTCAGCACTACGGTAAAGATCGGGCGATAATAAGGCGGCGGGATGGCTGGTCTCAGAATCTCAGGCCGGTCGCGAAAGGACCAGAGGTGGGTCGTGAAAGCGCGCTCAACATTGCTCCACGACCGGATGTCGCGGTTGCCCACAACCTGGTCCAGGTCGTCGAATACGAAGTCGCCGGCTAACGAGTTGGCATAGGCAAGGAACGAGAGCACACAAACAGCGAGAACAACGCGGCGGGGAGCCAGTCGCTCAATAAGCCCAGGCAACCCGAGGTACCGGACCCCGGCCGATGGGTCCCCGCCCTTCGCACGAGTTTCCTTAGTTGCAGAGTCATTTTCGTCCATAGGGCCTCGTTTCTCGTTTCTCGTTTCTCGTTTGTAAAACGAATAGTCACTTGCACCGTCTGCCACGGAACGCGAAACGCGAAACGATCACTTGCTCGCACTCTGGAGCCGATTCAGAGCCTCGGAGATCTTGTCGCTGAGATCCTGTGATTTCACTTGAGAGAGGCCTCGCTGAAGCTCCCCAATCGCGTCGCTGGGCCGTCCGAGTTTCTCGTAGGACAGCCCCAGTTGGTAGTGGGCCTCAGCGTCCTCGGGCGCACCATAC
>JBGPFL010000399.1:0-5409 GCA_041483295.1 Blastocatellia bacterium
CATGTCCATGGGTTACGATCCGTACGACTACTACGATCTGGGTGATATCGATCAGAAGGGCTCAACAAAGACATGGTTTGGCTCAAAGGGTGAGTTGATTGACCTGATTCGCGCTGCGCATGCAGAGGAGATGCAAGTGTATGCGGATCTTGTCCTGAATCACAATAACGGCGCCGACTCTGAAGAAACCAACCCGCTTGACAATAAGAACAGGTGGACACGGTTCACGCCGAAGAGCGGAAAGTTTCCCAGAAGCTGGGAGTGCTTTCATCCGGCTCGATATGAAACATGGGACAGGGAAACCTTCGGTGACATGCCCGACCTCTGCCACAGGAATCCGCGCGTTTACACCGAGCTTCTCGAATATGCGAGATGGCTGATTGAAGAGATAGGGTTTGACGGTTTCAGATACGATTGCGTGAAAGGCTACGGCGGCTGGATGGTGCGCGCGATCCAGGAATTGAGAGGCATCAAGAACGACATGCCTTATAAACCGTACGGTGTCGGCGAGTGCTGGGACAGTGATCGGGCAATAAACGACTGGCTGGATGAAACCAATGCGTGGTCGGACAACCCGGTGGGCGCCTTCGATTTTCCGTTGAGGTACAGACTGAAAGACATGTGCCAGATCGAGGGTTACAGTCTCAAGAACCTCGTCGAGCGGGGAACATTGCTGAGCGATCGACCTTCTGAGGCCGTCACCTTTGTAGAGAACCACGACGTGGTACGAAGTGACTCCATCGTTTCAGACAAGATGCTGGCCTATGCCTTCATCCTTACGCACGAGGGCTATCCGTGCGTCTTTTGGCAAGACTACTACAACTGGGGACTTGGACAGCCGGGCAACGTGAGCGGCATCGCGGAACTGATCAGCATACACGAGAACTATGCGGGTGGCGGCACTTCGATCCTGCATACCGGTGATGATCTGTACATAATGCAAAGGACTGGTCTGGGCAGCCAGAAAGGACTGGTCTTCGTACTGAACACGAGCAGGAAATGGAGCGGCACCTGGGTTCAGACACAATGGCGAAATACGAGGCTTGTTCCCGTGGCCTGGAGAGGTGCCGACGATCCGGGCGCTCCGCGGGAGAAACAGACAGAAGAGAGCGGTTGGGCTGACTTCTGGGCTCCTCCGCGGGGTTACGCCGTGTATGTTCCAGAATGAGAAATTCGAATTTCGAAATTCGAATTTCGAAATTCCTATTGGTGAACTCGGCCCGACTGAATGAGCCGCTGTCTTGCCGTGTTACCCGGAACAGCAACGTGCAACGCGGGGTCGCACTCCTTGCCTACCGCGCTGCTCCCCTCCGGAACCCAAATCTCAAGGCGAGTTGAACTGTACCCGCTCGGTATGTACCTGACGTAGTATCCATCGGGGTGAAGCGACCATTTGCCCGAAGGCACGACCCTGCTGCCTTCTCCCAGCGGGGCCATTCCGCCCAACACCGCCACTCGCTCCATCTCAGCGAAGGTGGATCCAGCGGTTGTGAGCATCCGCCGAAGGTTGGCTTCTGCCTCGAGGGTCGCCCGCACCGGAGCCGGCGCCTTGTTAAGGGCCTCTTGGAGTATGGGACCCGGCACCATATCGAGCGCTCCTCGATTGAGCATTGCAATCTGCTTCGGAGTGAGCAGCCTCGCCGCCGTGACCTTCAGCTGCGGTGACAGGTCTTCGAACTTCGCGCGCGCAATGATTGCCCACAGGAGCAGTTGGATTTCGTGCTGCGGGATCTCCTCATGGCTTACCGAGTTGCGAACTATGCTGACGACGGCCTCCTCCGCGGGGCCCAGGGGCGGCGCGTAAAGGTAGCCGTCCCCGCCCCCCGGGCCGTGAGTGCCCGCCTTTAAGCAGTAGCTCTGGGTCTGCATTTCGTAGTAGCCCGGCCTCAAGGTGAATCCGCCCCAAAGGGTCCGCTGGAGCGACATCAGGGGCCGCGCGCTGGCTGGCATAGTACCCTCTGTCGAATCGACGCCGTACTTGGCATCACTCAAGCTCGTAGTGATCGGCGGCTTGCCCTCAAGGATCGAGGACACATTCGGGGTGTGCTTCTTCAATTTATCGGCTGCATCTCCGAGGCGGGGAAGTTGAGCAAAGGCCATGTCGGCCAGAGTCACAACAGCGAGTACTGCGAACAAGGCCGGGATGACATGTGGTCTGCGATGTGATGTGTTCATGCGAGGAACCTCCGTTCGAGCTGAAGAATTCACTCTTGCGATCTGATGGATCCAGCCCATCTTATATGTGGGGATGATCCCGGTGCAACATCTCGTTTCGCGTTTCGCGTTTATCGTTTCGCGCTCGGCTCAGAGCCCGAGCCTCCTAACGGAAACGAGGAACGCGAAACGATAAACGCGAAACGCGAAACGAACCTCGGCTCGAAATAGGGTTTGCCGGAATCGCGCCGCGTCATGATAGACTTACATTCCTTGTTGCAGGCGGCAGTAACAGCAGTTAATAGCGAGTTGACCGTTCCACTCGCGTGTTTTGATTTCACGACTACTCTTCGCGCTTAGCGCAAGGCTCGCTTGCGCTGTTCGCGGCCCGGGAATTCGACAGTCTCATCCGGGCGTGGCCGGGAGGGAAATCGTTATGGCATCGGCGGCTGTTGCGGTTCACGAAGGGAAGCTGATCGCTCAAGACTGGATCATCAATCGCAAAGATGATCTCATCTGGTTTGTTGGCAGCGTATTCGCCAGTTACGCGCTGCTTTGCGCCAATCTGATGCTCGGGATTTCAGCAGCCGTGTTGACCTGGATATGGGCGCTTGGGTTCGACGGCCCTCACGTGTACGGAACGATCTCCAGAACTTACGCTGACCGGGAGGAGCGACGAAAGCGCGCGAAGCTTTTGTATGGCACCCTCGTGCTCTTTTTGGTTGGTCCCCTGATGGTACTGGCGGCGCGGGCGCGGCTGCTGGGGACCGATGCGTGGGGACCGGTCTTCTTCTTCTTCGCTTCGCTGTGGGCCTACTACCACCTCGTCAAGCAGCACTATGGGTTCATGGTGCTCTACAAGAAAAAGAACAACGATCTCGCCGAGATTGATAACCTGATTGACCGGGCGTTCATATTGCTCGGCATGACCTATCCGCTTTTGCATTTCTTAAGCAACAGTCCATCGGCGGCCCAGCGCGCTCCATTCGCGACTAACTCGGGTCCCTTCTGGTGGCTACAGGCCCTGGTTCTCTCTGGATTCGTTGTCTCGCTGGTTCTGTTTTTGGGAAGGCAGGGACAAAGGCTCTACCTCCGCCAGCCCGTGAATCTGCCTAAGCTTACGCTGCTTGCCGCAGCCTTGCCAATGCATTGGATTGTGCTGAGGCTGCTGGAGCCGGCGCCTGAAGGGGCGTTCGCGGCGGTCGCTACGCTGACGATCTATCACAACATTCAGTACCATCGGATCATCTGGTTTCATAATCAGAACAAGTACAATCGGCCGCAATCGGGCAATTACGGCGCGGCCTCGATTATCAACAAGTCGGTCTGGCGTTACATCGTGTTGGCCATTCTTTTTGGAGCAGCCTACCACATCCCGCACTACACGATCGTCGCGCCCGGCGGCTTCGCGATGGCATTCATCTGGGGAGGCGCGTTCACGCACTATTACCTGGATAGCAAGATCTGGCGTGTGCGCCGGGATACCCAGCTCAATAACAACCTGCACATGGCAGACAGCGGCCTGGTCAACGCCGCCGCCAGGGGCTGATCGGCCCGTATTTGGAGATCGGAGGGAATGAAGGCAGGTTTACTCCTGACCATACTCATTGGATTCGCGTTGCTGTTCGCTTACACGGTAATCGAGCGGCGCATAAATCAGCGGCCGTGCCGAGAGTGCGGCTTCAGGGTATCGGTGGATAACCCGGAAGAGCAATGTCCACGGTGCGGAATGGCGATTATGTGAACCTTTGAGGGCTCGCGATATGGGATCGGGAATATGAGAAGACTCCTTGCGAACTGGCCGAAACTCGTTTTCATCGTCGTTCCACTTTGCATTGTAGTGGTCGATGCGGCAGTGCTCGTCCACGAGCGGCATCAGCCCGAAACCGAGAAGGCCATCAGGATTGTCCGCGAAAGCGTCTCGCGCAAAGAGAGCTTTACTGTGCAGCAGTACCTCCTCGCGACGGTGTACCACCGGAAGGCCGCCGGAGAGGAGATATCCATCGAAGGCTGGCGAGCTGAGCGGCCGCCAGATCGCGAAGACTACCTTGTCGTACAGTTCAGCTTCACCGATGCGGATGGAAGGCACGTTGCAACGTGGCATGCAGAGGTGGGAAAAGGAACTGCTGCCCCGCAGGATCAACTGGCACGGGACCTATCCTGGCGACACTAGCGATCCTGGCAGCCCTTCCATCTCTCAGCGGAAGGAACGCTGAGGCGCTGTTCGGCTGCCTTATTTTCTTTGCTTCTTGCCGGTAACAATCCCTTTTAGGCCTTTTAGCCTGTCCAGAATTCCCCCCTTTTTTTCTTCCGGTTTTGGTGGGGCCTGAGCGGTGCTCTTGCGGGCGGGTTTAGCGCCTGCTGCAGGCTGTTGCTCTCGAGTCAAGGGATTGGCTTCGAATGCGGGCCCTGGCTGAGGTGTGGGCACCTCCTGCGCCGTCGGTTGCGAGGGTTGCGGAGATGGGTTCGTGGCCGGTTGCACCCCCGTTCGAGGTTGCGGCTCCGTACCGGGAGCCTTGTCCTTGCCTCCAATGAGCGCAATCGGCACTGCGATGAGCAGAAGCAGCACGGCGCCTGCCCCCGCATAGTGTTTCCAGTTGAGCATGTTCAGCAGCGACTTTCCTGACTGGGGTCGTGCCTGGGCTGAAATGTAGGGATCGGGGCCAAGCGGAACCGTCGGCGCGTATGATGAGAGTGGAATGTTACTATCAGTCCCAAGTCGCGTCTCCTTGATCGACGGATCGGTCGGGGCGTCAGAGCGACTCGGAATACCTGGATAGTTAGGCGCGGTGGCCATTGGATTGCCGAAGCGCGTCGCAGGCGCCGTATACTGCGGCGCCGCTGAGTCCAACGGCGACGTAGAGCCCGCGACCTCGCGCAACAGCATTGTCCGAAAATCCTCGGCTGTTTGGTGCCTGGCTTCCGGCCGCTTTGCCAGGGCTCGCATTATCACCTGTTCCACGCCCAGCGGAATGTCCGCAGCGAAGACCCGAGGTGGGATGGGTGCGTCTTCGATCTGGCGTCTCATCAGCTCGTACTCGCTTGTGGCGGTGAATGGCACTCGGCCTGTCAGGATCTCGTAGAGCAAGATGCCAAGCGAGTAGACATCTGATCGTCCATCCGTCTCCTCTCCGCGAACCTGCTCGGGTGACATGTATTCCACGGTGCCTATCAAGTGCCCGGCCTTAGTCAAGCGATCTGTGCCCAGCACTCGCGCAATTCCAAAGTCCATTACCTTGATTGTTCCTTCGCGGG
>JBGPFL010000400.1:0-5400 GCA_041483295.1 Blastocatellia bacterium
GGCTCCGCAATCGAGCATGATCTTCGCGTCTCGGCACTCGACGAGGTATCCGGCCGAATTGCGGCCGGCGTCAGGGACGGAGGTGCCTGAACCGAGTATGGTTAGCTTGATAGTCGCCGCCTCCCGCAGTGGTCAGTGGTCGGTGATCAGTGGTCAGTCGGTCCTCGTAAATCTGATGGCATTGCTAACGACGGACAACAGACTACGGACAACTGACCACTGCGAGAGGGCGGCGACTATCAAGCTAACCATACTCGGTTCAGGCACCTCCGTCCCTGACGCCGACCGCAATTCGGCCGGATACCTCGTCGAGTGCCGAGACGCGAAGATCATGCTCGATTGCGGAGCCGGCACGGTGCATGCCCTTGCCCGCTACTATGTGGAGTGGGAAAAGATGACCCACCTGTTCATCAGCCACTTTCACGTAGATCACGTCGGTGAACTCGCATCGCTCTTCCAGGCATTCAAGTACGGCATGCGAGGCGGACGCACCAGCACACTCACAGTTGTTGGACCGTTAGGGCTCGACCGAGTCATCTATGGCCTCAGGCACGCCTTCGGAGAAAAGCTATTCAGCCCCAGCTTTCCAGTGCAGTTTCGTCTGCTGCCTCCAGGTGGGTACATTGAGCTCGGCAGAAGCGGCCGTCTCTCGGTTGCGAAGACTCCTCACACCGAAGAGAGCCTCGCGGTTCGCATCGACACGCCGAATGCTTCGCTCTGCTACACCGGCGACACCGACTACAGCGAAGAGTTGGCGGTGTTCTTCAGGAACGCCGATCTGTTGATCTCCGAATGCTCATTTCGCGAGCGCCGCGAGGGAGTCCCGCATCTGTCGATAAGAGATGCTGCCAGAATTGCCTCTGAGGCCGGCGTCCGCCGCATGGTCGTGACTCACTTCTATTTCGACGTGGAGGAAGCGGCGTTGGAGGCTGAGCTGCAGAACGATTATTCTGGTGAAGTTCTCATAGGGAAAGATGGAATGTGCATTGAGATATGAGAGGAATTTCGAAATGCGAAATGCGAAATGCGAAATGCGAAAACCGGATTTCAATTCTCAATTATTTTTCATTTCGCATTTCGCATTTCGAAATTCCTCGCTGAACAACTGACAAAGAGGGAGGATCAATGAGATATGTGAGTTTGCGCTTCGCCCTGCTGGTTGTCGGGTTATTTCTATTCACGCCGATTAGCCTGCTTTCACAGAAGACTGCGCCTAAGGCCGGCGCGCCCGCTGTCGAGCCGCGGCGCGACGCTCACGTGATAATGATCTCGATCGACGGGCTTGTGCCTGATTACTACACGGCGCCCGGGCGAATCGGCCTTCGTGTCCCGAGTCTCGTGCAGATGAAGCTGGGCGGCGCGTATGCAGATGGGGTCGAAGGTGTCTACCCCTCGGTAACGTATCCCGCTCACACTACGTTGATAACGGGTGTTCGCCCTGCTGTGCACGGCATCATTCAAAACAGAATCTTCGAAGCTCCTACCGCGCCACACACCCGCGAATGGTACTGGTTCTCGAGCGCATTGAAATCGGAGACGCTGTGGGGTCTCGCAAAGAAGGCGGGACTCGTGAGCGCTGCTGTCGGGTGGCCCGTCACAGTCGGCGCGGACATCGACTACAACATGCCCGAGATCGTCGATCCGAACGAGAAGACGCCGACTCCGAAGCGAACCCTTCAGTACACGACGCCCGCTCTGCTAACCGATCTCCGCGGGCTCAATCTGGCTGCTGATACTACGACAGACGCCCGCAGCACTGCGGTCAGCTAATACATAATCAAGACTTACAAACCTAACTTTATGTTGATTCACCTGGTTGAACTCGATGGGGTGCATCACAAGTTCGGCCCACGTACTCCTCCCGCAGTCGAGACGGCCGAGCGCGAGGACGGCTATGTGGCCCGCATAATTGAGGCGGTCAGGGCGGCCGGTATCTTTGACAAGACGACCTTCTTCCTTGTCTCAGATCATGGCTTCGCCGAGGTGACCAGGAAGTTCGAGCCCGGGGTGGTTTTGGTTAAAGAGAAGCTGATCACACTTGATGGGAACGGCAAGCCGCTGGATTGGAAAGCAGCCGCGTGGCCTGCCGGCGGTTCGTGTGCAATTGTTCTGCGTGATCCTGACGACAAAGAGACCGCGAACAAAGTGAAGACCCTTTTTTCTCGAATCGCCGAACGCAATGGCGGACCTCTCAATCGCGTGCTGACTCAAGATGAGCTCAAGCGGCTAGGCGCAGTTCCCAATGCGACGGTGATGCTGGAGGCAGCTCCAAGGTATGCGTTTGGCGAAGAGCTGACGGGACCGGAAGAGCACGAGTCTCCGGACTATCGCGGGACACACGGCCAGTTGCCTACGCGAGCCGAGCTTCGTTCGGCATTGATAGTGTATGGAGAGGCAGCGAGAGTTGGCGCCAAGATGCCGCTCGCTCGAATGATCGACATCGCGCCAACTGCGGCGGGGCTATTAGGGTTGCGGTTCTCGGTTGCCGAAGGCGCACCGATCCGGGAGTTGATCAAGGAGAGCTTTGTCTTGCCGACGCAACGAAGGAAGAAGGCAGACAAGTGAATTCGTGATGCGTGATCCGTGATGCGTGATGCGTGATCCGTGATGCGTCGAAACCACGAATCACACGAATTTCACAAATTGACACGAATCATACGTGCATTTGTGGGTGCCCCTCCCCGAGTGTCATCACGCATCACGCTTCACGCATCACGCTTCCCGGTAGTACTATCAAACTACGAGAGCCTAACAGACGGGAGGAGCTATTCAATGTATCACTATGATCCCGAGGCCGCCTTGATGGAGTTGAAGGAAGAGGGCCTGCTGCCCAACGCGGTCCATATGCGCGACATGGTCTTTCGGGCGCACCTCGACACCACAGGCTCGATAGCTGTGAACCGGCTATTGCAAGACTACATAGCCCACTTTGGCGAGGCGCTTGAAAAGGGCCGTGAGATTTTGGAGAGGCTGAACGGGGCCGGAGAGCAGAGGTTATCCGGCGGCGCCCACTAAACCTGAAGCGCGGCCGGCTCCCTCTGTTTAGATCGGGGAACGTGCCGCAGTCGGTTGCTCTTGCAAACTCTACTTTGATAGTCGAGTCCGATGAGGTTAATATAATCCGCTTCAGGACCACAATATGATGGATAAGCTGAAAGAAGAGTGTGGCGTATTTGGTATTTTCGACCACGAGGACGCCGCAAGGTTGACCTATCTCGGTCTTTACAGCTTGCAGCATCGCGGGCAGGAGTCCGCGGGGATAGTCTCCTCCGGCGGAGAGCGTTTGTATCCTGTCCGGGGCATGGGTTATGTCAGTGAGATCTTCGATCAGGAACAACTGTCGAGGCTGAAGGGACGTGCGGCAATCGGCCACGTGCGGTACTCGACAGCCGGGAGCGTATCGCTGCTCGAAGCCCAGCCTTTCCTGGTCGACGGTTACAGAGGACAGATCGCTCTCTGCCACAACGGTAATCTGCCATACGCGACCGAAGTGCGCGCCGAACTCGAACTCAATGGCGCGATCTTCTCGTCGACCTCCGACACCGAAGTGGTGCTTCATAAGATAGCTCGCTCCCGAGCCCCCGACCTGGTGGGCGCGATAGTAGACACATTCACCGAGATTGAAGGCGCGTACTCGATGCTCTTCTTAACCAGGGATAAGATGATAGCGGTCCGCGACCCCCGAGGTTTCAGGCCGCTCTGCCTTGGCCGCCTGGGTACGTCTTATGTGTTTGCGTCCGAGACGTGCGCCTTTGACCTGATCGAAGCGACCTATCTCCGGGATGTCGAGCCCGGTGAGATTCTGGTCGTCGACAGCGAAGGTCTCCATTCGACTTTTCCGCTGCCGAAACAGAAGACGGCACATTGCATCTTCGAGCACGTCTACTTCTCGCGACCCGACTCGCTGGTCTTCGGGCGATCGGTTAACAAGAGCCGTCACAAGATGGGGCAGCGGCTCGCTCGCGAGCGCCCGGCCAATGCCGACATCGTCGTCCCGGTCCCCGACTCGGGCACCGCCGCAGCAATCGGCTACGCCTCCGAATCGGGTTTGAAGTTCCGCTTTGGACTCGTCCGCAACCACTACGTCGGCAGGACCTTCATCGAGCCCAAGCAGTCCATTCGACACTTCGGCGTCAAGGTCAAACTGAACCCGGTGCGAGATTTGATCGAAGGCCTTCGCGTCGTTTTGATCGACGATTCGATCGTTCGCGGGACAACTTCGAAGAAGATCGTTCAGATGGTGCGTAACGCCGGCGCCCGCGAAGTGCACGTTCGCATAAGCTGTCCTCCGACCATCGCCCCGTGCTTCTTCGGCGTTGACACCCCGACGCGAGATGAGTTGATTGCGGCCAACCTAACCGTTGAGGAGATCGCCCGATTCATAGAGGCAGACAGTTTAGGGTACTTGAGCATGGACGGCTTGTTGGCTGCCTGCGGCGATCCGCTTGGCGCGCGACACTGCACCGCGTGCTATACGAACGATTATCCGATACGTGTTACCTCGGGCGCGCGAACCAAGACCGAACGCGAAGAGGGCGCTCTACCGCGTGACAGCGTCTGGCCTCGCGCCTGACCCTACCCTCGAGGATGAGAAAGAGCTTCAGACGTATTCTCGCTTTTGCGTTCGTCGTACTGGCGATCGCGGTCGCGCTCTACCTCAACAGCAGGCGGCTTGCGCCCGAGCCCGTGCCCGGACCGGCACCGGGCAAACTGATCGCGCGCTTCCTCGACGTGGGCCAGGGAGACGCCGAGATCATCCACTTACCCGATGGCGAAACAATCCTGATCGACTCCGGTGACCGAGGCGCGCCCACCGATGAACTGCTCGCCAAGTATGGAGTCACGCAAATCGACCTGATAATCGCGACCCATCCGCACGCCGACCATATCGGGGACATGCGCGAGGTGATGCGCCAGTTCAAAGTGAAAGAGTTCTGGGACGCAGGCTTTCCCTATTCGACGAAGACCTACACTGACCTTCTTCAGGAGATCAAGGATCGCGGAATAAAGTTGTCAGATCCGAAGCAGGGAGAGTCCCGCAGATTCGGAGAGGTGTTGCTCGAGGTGTTGCATCCGGCGCCCGACCTGCCTGACAACAATCCTAACAACGCGTCGGTGGTCGTAAGGCTTACGTTCGGCAGCAAGCGTCTTTTGTTCACAGGCGACACTGAGGTCGAGTCGTGGAAGCAGATGCTGCAAAGCGAGAATGACAGTCTAACCGCCGATTTGCTGAAGGCCGCACACCACGGCAGCAGCAACGGCACAAGCGAAGCCGTGCTGAACGCGGTCCGTCCCTCGGTCTATACGATTAGCTGCGCGAGCGGGAACGATTTTCACCACCCGCAACCGGGCGTCATGAGTCTGCTCGACCGGCATAAGGAGATCGCGGTGTATCGAACC
>JBGPFL010000401.1:0-5391 GCA_041483295.1 Blastocatellia bacterium
CAACACTGCGCTGTTGGCACTGATATCTCAATAGCGATTCGAGGACGGGAGGTCCCGGCGCGAGTTGTCGAGACGCCGTTTTACCGTCGACACCGAAAATTTGATTAACATGGAGAGATAAGATGGCAAACGCCCCGGAAGATCTTAGCTACACCAAGGACCACGAATGGGTTCGCGTTAAGGGCGATCAGGCGACGGTCGGCATCACGGATCACGCGCAGAATCAACTCGGCGATGTCGTATATGTCGAGTTGCCGAAGGTCGGCGACAGCTTCGAGGCAGCCGAGCCCTTCGGCTCGGTCGAAAGCGTCAAAGCGGTCAGCGAGATCTATATGCCGGTGGGCGGTGTCGTAGTTGAAGTGAACGAGAGCCTCAATGATTCCCCTGAGCAGGTCAACGAGGACCCTTACGGCACCGGGTGGATGATCAGAACCAAAATGGAGAATCCTTCGCAGGTCGATGCGCTCTTGACTGCGGCCGAGTACGAGGACTACATCAAGGAAGAAGCCTCGGAGTAAGCCTTAATGAGATATATCCCGAACTCGCCTGACGAGCGCAGCGCGATGCTCAAACAGATCGGCTGCGATGGAATCGAAGATCTTTTTGAACAGATCCCTCAAGAGCTAAGGCTTAACGAACCCCTCGGCATCGGCGACCCCGTAAGCGAGCCGGACTTGCTGGCCTATTTTAACGACCTCGCATCCAACAACGCTTCCGACTATCAGTCGTTTCTCGGAGGGGGCGCTTACTCGCACTTCATACCGGTGATCATCGACCCGCTGATCTCGCGCGCGGAGTTCTTTACCGCCTACACGCCTTACCAGCCCGAGCTCAGCCAGGGAACGCTCCAGTATATCTTCGAGTTTCAAACGATGATCTGCCAGATGACCGGGTTAGAGGTTGCCAACGCTTCACTCTACGATGGTTCAACCGGGGTCGCCGAAGCCGTGCTGATGGCTAACCGCGTGACGCGACGCAGCAAGTTCATTGTGGCCGACACCCTCCATCCGCAATATCGCGAGGTAATCTCCTCTTACACTAAGAACCTGGGAGTCACAACTCAAACCGCCACACACAACGAATCAGGCGCCCTCGATTTGAACGCGCTTCAAATCGATAAACAGACCGCGGCGGTTGTCGTTCAGTCGCCGAACTTCTTCGGCTGCATCGAAGCTCTTCAAGCAATTGCCGATGCCGCTCATGAGGCGGGGGCCTTGCTGGTCGTGGCAGTCTCCGAAGCCATGAGCCTGGGAGCGCTGAGACCGCCCGGCTCCTGCGGAGCCGACATCGTCGTCGCCGAAGGCCAGTCGTTTGGCATACCGCTCAGCTACGGGGGCCCCTATTGTGGGCTGTTTGCAACGCGTGACAGGTATGTCAGGCAGATGCCCGGCCGGCTGGTGGGCGAAGCCTATGACAGCCAGGGGCGTCGCGGATACGTGCTCACATTATCGACCCGAGAACAGCACATACGTCGCGAGAAGGCGACTTCGAACATCTGCACCAATCAAGGGCTGTTCGCGCTCATGGCGACTGTCTACCTGGCAACGATGGGCCGCCATGGAGTTCAGGAAGTTGCGCATCAGAATCTGCAGAAGGCTCACTATGCGGCCGCAGAGATCGCAAAGCTTGATGGCTTCGAGTTGAAGTTCAGCGCGCCGTTCTTCAACGAGTTTGTCTTGCGATGCCCGCGTCAGGCTACCGAGATCACGCGGCGACTGCTCGATAGCAGAATAATCGGCGGAGTCGCACTCGAAAGTTATTACCCGGAGTTGAAGGACTCGCTTCTGGTGTGCGTGACTGAGACGAAAAAGAAGAAGGCGATCGATCAGTTGGTAGCAGCCCTTGGCCGGCGATGATCCCGCGGCGGACGCATCGCCTATCAGGGAAGGGTGTGGTTGAAAGTGGGACTAGGTTCGATAATGACCTCAGGGCCAGCCACGAATTACACGAATTACACGAATGATCACTAATAGTTCGTGTTGATTAGTGGAATTCGTGTAATTCGCGGTTCCGCCCCTTCCTCGTCCCGGTCCTATTGCACTTATCAGGAACCTTTAGATCTGAAATGGAAAAGAGCAGGATCAAGAAAGCCAGCACTCACGTCATTCAACACGAGGGGCTCCTGTTTGAGGAGTCGCGGCCCGGCCGCATCGGTTATTCGCTGCCGAAGCTCGACGTGCCCGACGTGCCGCCATCTGAACTCGTCGACGCGAGGCTGCTGCGCGATGACGACCTTGAAGGGATGCCCGAACTCTCGGAGGTCGACGTCATTCGTCACTTCACCCGATTGTCGACCTGGAACTACTGCATAGACCATGGCCTCTATCCCCTCGGCTCATGCACGATGAAGTACAATCCGCGCATCAACGAAAAGGTCGCGCGCATCGAGGGGCTTGCCAACCTGCACCCGCTCACGCCGCCGCCGCTTGCACAGGGGGCCCTTGAAGTGATTCGCCGGCTCGAAGAGTGCCTGTGTGCAATCACCGGCCTTCCGGCCGTGACCACTCAGCCGGCCGCGGGAGCACAAGGTGAGTTGACCGGAATTATGATGGTGCGGGCGAGGCTCGCCGACCGCGGCAATCCGCGTAAGAAGGTCCTGATTCCCGATTCGGCTCACGGCACGAATCCGGCCTCGGCGGTTATCTGCGGTTACACAGTGGAGACGGTGCCTTCGAACGCGGAGGGCGGCACGGACATCGAAGCCCTGCGCCGGATGATGAATGAAGATGTGGCCGCCTTCATGCTCACGAACCCGAATACGTTGGGCAAGTTTGAGCAGAACATTGAAGAGATCTGTCGCATAGTTCACGCCGGAGGAGGCTACG
Source organism: Blastocatellia bacterium (assembly GCA_041483295.1). Classification (GTDB taxonomy): domain Bacteria; phylum Acidobacteriota; class Blastocatellia; order UBA7656; family UBA7656; genus DASYSA01. Next base: position 2,826 of record JBGPFL010000401.1, read on the forward strand.
TCTACATGGACGGCGCGAACATGAACGCGCTGGTCGGGTGCGCCAGGCCCGCATCGTTCGGCATCGACGTAATGCATCTGAATCTACACAAGACCTTCTCGACGCCTCACGGCGGCGGTGGACCCGGCGCGGGGCCGGTCGCTGTAACGGCGGAGCTTGAACCCTATCTTCCCTTCCCTCGCGTCGCACACGATGGGCAGGGATTGACTCTCGATTTCAACCGGCCCAGGTCCGTAGGCCGAGTGCGAGCTTACGTGGGCAACTACGGAGTGCTGGTCCGCGCGCTGAGCTACATTCTGACGCATGGAGACGAAGGCCTGCGTGAGGCGACTGAGACCGCGGTTCTCAATGCCAACTACATCGCCCATAACCTTAAGGACACTTACGATATCCCTTATCCAGGCCGCGTAATGCACGAAGTCGTCTTCTCCGACAAACGCCAGGCTAAATACGGCGTTCGCAATGCCGACATCGCGAAGAGGCTCATAGACTATGGCTTCTATCCGCCTACGATGTCATTCCCGCTGATCGTGGCGGGCGCCCTTATGGTCGAACCGACCGAGACCGAGAGCCGCGAGGAGCTCGATCTGTTCATCGATGCCATGAAATCAATCAGCTCCGAAGCAATGGAAGACCCTGAGCTACTCAAGCACGCCCCCCACACGACCAAGGTCGGCCGTCTGGATGAAGTCGCCGCGGCCCGCAAGCCGGTGCTCCGGTGGGAGCCAAAAGACCAGCCCCCAGACCGAGCTGAAGGAAATATCTAAGCTGACCGCGTAAGGCTTTCTGAGTGGTCTTTTTCACGGAGACTAGACTTGGGAGATTCGGATACCACGGGTTTGATCCGCATGAGCTTTTGGCTTCTACCTAACGCCAGGTGCACGCCGCCGATATCATCGGCTTCAAGCCGATGGCATTTGCATTACTAATCGCCCTCGGCGTCTGCGCTGTGCGGTGTCGGAAGGGACCGACACAGAGAGAGGTACCATAATGAAGCGAGAAAGCACTGAAGAACTGCGGGCGCGGCTGTTGGCTGACGGACAGGTACAGTCGATGATCGCGATGCGCGCCTACGAGATATTTGAGCTTCGCGGAGGCACACCGGGACACGAGGCCGAAGACTGGTTCCAGGCTGAGGCGGAGATCTTGAGGTTCGTCATCGAAGAAGAGGTTCGCCGGAGCGAGGCACACTCCTCACCCGAGGAGCCCTCGGCGGTTGCGGAGGCAACCCCGCCCTTTACCCGCGCTTCATATGACACCACCGAGAAGCGAATAGAGATCTTCGCCAGCGTCGAAACCGAAGTAGCGCCTCCAGCCGAACCTGCGGCTCGAGCTGCATCCGCGGGCGGCGGGATCGCGAGTAAGAACGCTGCGACTCCCCCGAAGACGGGTTCGCCGGAAGTATCGACGAAGGCCGCCTCGCCGCCAAAGAAGGCTGCCGACCGGCTCAAGCCTCCGAAAGGCTCGGACAAGAAGGCCTCCGGTAAATCGAAGGCGCCGAAGAAGGCTGGAGCAAAGACAAAGAAATCCAAACAGCGACCGGCTGAGACGGAAAAGGATAAGTAGTATCAGATCCCCTTGCCCAATTGTCCATATCCGGAGACACGGTCAACTCTTCAATCACCAAGCGAGAGTCTACTCTTAAGGACTTTCGGATGAAGTCGTGCTTTGAGGCGAGAGGCGTAGAATCGAACCAGGAAAGACATATTGCCAGCCCCACTCTCTGCTGGCATTCCGGTACTTCTTCTCCAGAGATATGGCAGGTAAGACCTCGCCGAACCCTTCCTTCAGGTCCCTTTCGTGAAGAGCCATTACCTTCGCGAGATGTCGGTGCATCGGCGCCTTCACCGATTCGGGCAGCACTGTGACTCGGTCTCTGCCGCCCTTACGTCGCGCACCATGATCTGATTCAGCTCGAAGTCGACATCTTTTATGCGAAGCCTCAAGCCCTCCATCAATCTCAGGCCGGAACCGTAAAGAAGGCTGGCATCAGCCACAGTGAGCCGTCCAAGTGAGCGAGCCCCGCCTGCGCTCGGCCCTGCTGAATACGACTGGTAACGTAACCTTGACGACTAATTCGCTCGCTCTATATCATTCAGCCCAGTCCAACGGTTGTTTTAGCACGTTGCGATAGCGAAAAAGGAGAGCGCTGAGGGTTTGGGTTTGAGTTGAAGCCGCGACTTTCTCTTGACTGCCAGGTGACACAAGAAGTCACTCACTACTCGCTCACCCATATCGGCGTGGCGCATATTGTGAAAGACAATGTATTCTTTGATCCGTCGGACATAGGCTTCTTCAGTTCGGATGCTGTAGAGGATCGAGTCGCGGACTTCGTCGAGAAGTTTCAGGATTGTAGACCTCGCTGTGGAAGCCGCATAAGCAGGAGAGCGGCTTCTGAAAGTTGTGTTAGGGACACAGTTAGGGGGGACCCACCCGGATTTATGCGTCGTAAAAGACGTAAAACTCTTACGCGTTTTACGCCGCACTATTCGGTCAGTGGCGGATTATACGTCGTAAACGACGCATTATTCTAGGGCATTTTACGTCGTCGACTTCGTTATCCCGG
>JBGPFL010000402.1:0-5385 GCA_041483295.1 Blastocatellia bacterium
CTTCACATACTCCGGAAGGGACAATCCCCTGAACACACGCCGCTCGTGCACCGCCGCTTGGCCCGTCGATCTCTCTCTCACGCTCGCCGCGATAGAGCCGTCGCCCGCAAGCACGACGTCTGCCTGCCGCTCGAGCTTGTTCGCCTCCGGCGGAATCATAGGCATCCGCAACAGCGCACCCCCTTCGCCGGCAACAATGAGCGCGAGACTACCTTGCTCGTGATCAGGCAGATCGCCCACCGGAGTGTTGTCGTCCGTCGGATCGAAGATCAACAAACGCCCAAGGACGGGATGTCGAACAATAGTAGCCGCCTGTGTTGCGTCGCTTGCCTTCACGGCTATAATGCAGTGGTTGAACTGTTGCGGCGAGGGCCACTCCTCGCGCACGTAGGTCGGGTCTCCGGAATAGATCGAGACTAAGTACGATTCGATTCCAACGACCTTCAGTAGCGCGCGCATCAAATTGGCCTTGTCTTTACAGTCGCCGTAAGCTTTGGCGAAAACATCAGACGCCAAGTGAGGCTTGTACCCGCCGCCTCGTCCGATGCCCGTCTGAATCGATACGTAGTTGACGCTCTGCACGAAGCGCCCTATCGCCTGGATCTTTTGAAGCTCAGTGCTCGAGTTCGCTACGAGCTGCCGGGCTTTCTCTGCCATCGCTTCATTTGGCGTCGCCTGGGACGCACCCAGCTCAGTCAACCACCTTGAGACCTCTGACCATTTGTCGAAGCTGCGGCCGGGCCCCGGCTTGCCGGGCGCTGGAAAGTAGCTCACTGCGAGGCGCGGCGCGAGGCTACTCACTGGCGGACTTGCGGGCTCAGGTTCGATCCCAGCCAGGTTGCGAAGCTCCCACGAGTAGTTTGATCCGTTGACTGCCGGCTCGATCCTGGGGTGATTGAAGATCACTCCTTCTGCTCGCCAACCGGCTGGAAGGGCGATCGAATAACGCGACAGCAGCGTCGGCAGGCGACCCTGGAACGGCCAATCGAACTGGGTGAAGACCGAACGCTCCTCCGTGGTGAACTCATATCCGAAGACAGCCCCCGTTTCCGTGTCATCAGAAGCGTCGATCACTCTGACGCGCACCTCGCTGAAGACGTCGTTGGGAGCGTCCGCCACGTCCAGCGTCTGGTCTTTCCCGTATTTCTTCACTTGTTCAGATGGCCGAATCAGCCATGCACGCATCTCTCGAACTTTGCCGGTGTCGGTGACATAGGTAACGTGTGCAACGGCGCCCCTCTTCCCTTCGTTAGTGAGAATCTTGATGGCAAAACGCTCGGTAGTCGTGACCCGGCCATCCTCTTCCACCTTCACATTCTGTTCAGAGAGCAGGACCACAGCAGGCACCTTCTTGTCGTAAGTAGGAGCTGTCGCGGAAGCGGCCAGGTGGAGCCACTGCGGCGCCTCATCACTGAGTGGCGCGGGCGAGGCGGCTGTCACAAGTGCGACACAAGCTAATGCGGCGCAGGAGATGGCCGCGGCGCACAGTGAACCGAGTAACCGTCTATTCGCATCGTTAACTGAGGTTTTCATAACTGTGGTACTCGACCGTCTCGTAGAGTCTGCCTATTGCCCTTGCTTGAGCGTTATCGTGTGATTGTCCCTCTCGTGCACCGCATCGAATATCAGCTTCAGTTGGGGATAAGAGGGTTGCAGAAAGACCAGATTACCGTTAGCACCAAAGAAGAACTTGCGCTGGTAAAGCAGAGCCTTTTTGTCCGTGGTCACGCCGATATGGACTTCGTACTTGCCGACATTGGAGGCGGTGAACCCGTCGGGTGCGTCGGCATTGTCCAGAGCGAACCCGGCGGGCAGAGAGATTTCAACCGTGTCGTCTTCGGACCAGGGATAGTGAAAATACACCGAATGCTTTCGTTCGCTCGTGGGAAAGAGCGGCCCAATGCCCCGCTGAAAGAACTCCGGCTGCAGGAAGAGGCGCTTGCCGGTGCGTTGGGCGTAGCCCGGCACTCGCACGTGAAACGAATAGATGAACGGCTTAGCCCGATCGGTTACGTTCTCAATCTTTATGTTCGACAACTCGGCCGTGCTCATTCGTCCTTTGATCATATCCCGGAGCGTCTCCTCGCGTTTCGCGGGAGACTCGTCATCGTTGTACTCCTTGCGTTCGGCGCCGGAGTGACCTGTGTACTCGATGCGCACGTCGCCTTCGATTGTCCCATCTTCACTGAGGACCAGGTTTGCCGTGCGCTTCTGCAGCGACTTGTCGGGTCCTGCCAACGGAGTGGAGACGAAGGTGGGTTTCTTCGCATCCGAGATCAGCGCCTGCTGTCCTTCGAACTGCCATTGCAGCATACCTGGGAGAATGTAAGGTCTCGACGCGTCATAAAAACGCCAGGCCTCGCCGACCTTGACAGCTATGATGTAGAACTGCAGGAAGTAGTCGTCGGGGATATTCACGTCGAAAAAAATGTCGCTGCGATCGGCGAGGTTCGCTACCCGCGCATCGAATCCAAGAGCAGACGCAAAAGCCCCAAACAGCAGATTGAGGTCTTTTCCCTTACCCATTCCGCGTTTCAGAGTGTCCGCCGGCGACCTGTTATCCTTCAGCTTGGCCCGATCGTCGGGGGTCATCCCGTTCGCGTCATCGTTGATGTTCTTCATCTTCGTCCGGCAGAATTCGTAGAGTCTGTCGAGCTTCTGATCGGGTGTGCTGGCGTCGCCGACTATCTCGGCCGCTGTCTTGCGCACCTCGTCGTTGGGCTTCATAGCGCCCTTGAACTCCTCGTAGACCTCCTTGCCATACTCCTGCCAGAACTCGGCGGGCGCCAGCTTTCGGTCCTTGGAGTAATAAACTAGCATCCATGGACGAACCTGATCTTCAGGCGGCATCCGCGGCTCCTCGTGGAAGGCGGGAACGTTATTCTGTTGGACGCTGTAGTACCCATCCTTCTCTTTGACGAACCTATCGAAGTCAACGCGAAAGCTCATGCTCCGCATTCCGAGGTTCAGGCCGGGCAACGAGAGGGGCTTCAAGTAATACTTCACCATTTGAACCGGGATCGCCCGCTGAAAGTGCAGCCGCATGTAGAAGGCTATGTCCCGCGTCTCCTTCCATCGATACTCAATAATACAACCCGGCTCGACGGCAGGCATTGCGAACGATTTCACCTTGACCTTAATATCACCCGCCTTCACGATCGTGCGCTCGAACACTGAGTCCTTCTTGAGCTCGGTGATCGTCCCATCGGGTTTGATTGTACGGCCGGCTATGTCGGAAATCTTGCCCCTGTTGCGATATGCAATGTCGACCTTGCTTTGAGATTCTTTCCCCCGCTCGGTGAATACCTTGATGCGCACATAATGACGCTCCACCGAACGGAGGTCGCCGCCATCAAACTCATCCTGAACGCGCACCTCCCAGAAGATCACCTCTGCGTCGGCGTCCTTTTCTACAGTCGGAGCCTTCATCACGAGGTGAGCCGGGTCGATCGGCTTCCAGTCATCGGCAAACACAGGTGCGGCAGCACATGCGAATAAACAGAGCACGGTCACTAAGAATCGCTTCATAAATGGGTTCGTAAACAAGCGACCAGTCATGTGTGGTTCCTCCGCCGGAGCTTGATGAGTTTTCTGAGGCGCTCGAAACTGAAGGCTGCGGGCTTTTGGCCAGTACCCGGTTGAAGTCAGAGGCGAGCGCAATTATAAGCACAGAAAGAGTGAACTGTAAACAAGATTCGTTAAGCATGAGCAGGGCGGACAAGCACTCCGGGGTGAGCGGTGCTCTCGGTCGGGTCTTCTACAAACATCCCACCCTCCGGGGTGAGTTGCGTTCCCTATCGCTGAAACACTCGATCAACCGGAACGACCTCGACCGCGCTCGGGTTGATCTTGAGACTATACTTCTCGATCACCTTGTCTTCTTCCAGAATCTCCTTCGGCGGAGGAGAGGCATACGATATCGGAGAAGGCCTGTTATCGACCACCGTGCTCTTGAATGCTTCCGCATCCCTGGTGACCACCACGATCTTGACGTCGTCGGCCTGAAGGTACTTCTTTACAGTCCGGTTGACGTCTTCCACTGTGAGCTTGCGCAAGCGCTCACGCACATACTCGGTGAAGCTCGGCATTCCGTAGTAGCGGCTGTCGAGCGCGTATCCCAATTGCGCGTCCTGAGCCTTCGTCAACACGTTGACAAACTTGGTCAGGAATAGCCTCGTCGCCTCGAAGTCCTCTTTCGACAGTCCACCTTCAACCAGCTTGCGAAGCTCATAGAGTGCAATCCGCAATGCAAACACACCGTTCTTCGGTTCAACCGGACGAATCCACACTTGAAAGATCTGCTGGCGGCGGCCGAGGTTTGGATCGGGATGAAACTGAAACATGCCGCGCGGGAAATACTCGATATAGGCGTAGTCGCCATAGTTCAGCCCGCGAATCTGGCGCATGCGCTGGTACAGATAGCTGTTGCTCGATCGGTGCTGGCCGAAGTAAGACTGGATCAGCAACATTGCGGGCCAGTCCTTAACGGCGCGAGTCACCGCGATGGGAAAGCCGAACGAGATCGCGGTGGCCGGCGTGTCCTTCTGAATGATCTGCATCTGAAGCCCGCTGATCCTGGCCGGTTCAGACAACTGCACGGATGACGGCTTTCCCGCTGCGAGCCTGGCCCCGAAATCATTTCTTACTTTCGCTTCGAAGCCTGCCGGATGTCCGCCGGCCAAGCCGAGCACGAAGTTCGCCGAAGTATAGTTCTCTCGATAAAACGTCTTTACGTCTTCGATCGTCACCTTCTCGAGCGCCTCGACTGTCCCGATGTTGTAGCGCCCGTAGGGGTGGCCTGCGTATATGAAGTTGTACAACGCTTCCTTGCCGAGCTCCTCGTCATTGTTGCCACGCAGATTTACCCTCAAGAAGTTGATGGCGTTCTCCTTCAGGCGAGTGAAGTCATCGGGCCGCCAACCCGGATCGAGCAGCATGGCGGATATGATCTGATAATACTTCGACAGATTGTCGATGTGAGCTGCCCCGTAAAAGACAGTCATCTCCTTGTCGACCTGGTGGTTGAATTCAGATGCCATGGGGTACATCGCCTGCACGATCTGCTCATAGGTCATCTCGCGGCTGCCCCCTTCGGACAGCATCGCGGCGGTCAACGCCGCGACCCCCTCTTTGCCTTTGGGATCCGAGGCCGCGCCGATATTGAAGAGAATGCGAAAGCTAACGAGAGGAGATGAGTTGGGCAGCAGTACCATTTGTAATTTCGCCGGACCCTTTCCGGCCTGAGCGAGACCCAGGCCTGGCATTGTAAGCGCTACGATGAGGGCAAGACATGGCCACCTCATGTCACTGCTGCTCCTTCTGCGACAGGGTGACAATGGTACGCTGATTCTCGACGAAATACTTCCTGGCCGTCTGCTGAATTTC
>JBGPFL010000403.1:0-5383 GCA_041483295.1 Blastocatellia bacterium
AGCACCATCAGAGCGTAGGCGGAAGACTGGACCATCTCCAGATATTCGTGCTGTTCTCCTGTCAGCTCGGTATCGAGCGCAAGCTCGGTCATGCCAATGATCCCATTCATGGGGGTTCGAATCTCGTGGCTCATATTGGCGAGAAATTCGCTCTTGGCGTGATTGGCTGTCTGGGCCTCCTCTTTCAACGATGCTTCTGTCTTGAGTTGGCCGCGAATGAACTCGGTCTGCCGCCGCACCCGCCCTCTCAGAACAACGACCCAGCAGAGCACCGAGAGTATGAGTACTGTCATCGCGGCCAGGAGCCCAAGGAAGTGTTTGAGAGTCCACCAGGGGGCGCTTGTAAGGACGACCACGTCGGCTGGTGAACGCAGAAGTATACGAAAAGATCGAATAGAAATGCGCCCCGAACTGCTTTCCTGTGTCTGATCCACTTCTACGAGACACACCCCGGTCAACTGCAACAGGCTGTCGTTCCGAAGCGAAGCAAGCGCCTCGCTCCCACGCTCATCGTCCAAAATTGCGTTGAACGTATACTTCCCTATCTGCAGCGTCAGGACCTGTTCGGCTGAGCCCACGATCCGGTCCAGCAGGTGTGCTTCGATGCTGACAAGTTGTGAGTGGTAGTTACCGCTCAGTGCCTCCTCAGCGGTTATTAAGGTTGGAATCGGCCGCGGTCCTGAGGCGATTTTGTGAAACAGGACAGCCTGCAGGACGGGTGAGTAATCGCCGGCCTCGGCGAATCCAATCATATCCACCCGATCGCCAGGAGCCAGCGGCGTGTCTTGTTCCGACTGTGCACACAGCCCGCTGGTTCCGTCCTTGATGTACACCGACCCCGCCGAGCGCGGACGCGTAACCACCCCTTGAACTCGGACACGGTGACCAACCGATTCCCCAGGGGTAAATCGCAGCAGAGTATTGATGGGCCGTACAGGTATGTCGAAAGAATTGATTGGGGCCGGCTCTTCCACGGACACATAGTCGATTCCCGGGACGAATATCTGGATCCCGATTAACTGCCTTTTCCCATTGAATAGCGTGCCACATGCACCGCGAATTCTTACCTTTGAATCGACAAGGTGGGTGGGCAACTTCTCGGTTGCGAAGCCGGGAACCAGTGCCTTGAACTTACGAGAACCAGAAACAATTCCGAGAAGCGCATGCTCAGCATCATTCTTGACCGTCTGCACTATCCCTTCGGCCTCGACCCAATTGCTGTCCTGCATGCCTGAGAAGAGTTCTTCCAGGGATAGGTGCCCTGCGGTGGGCATGGAGGCCTTTCCCACGATGCGAAGATGCGGCCTGATCAAGACCGGCGCAAAGTCGCCCGGACCGCTCTGGCCATCCACTTCCACCAACTGTCCCGGCTCAATCCGAATCCCTTTTTCACCCCTGAGATCCATAAAAATACCTGCCGTGGAATCCTGGATGAAGGCGAAATGCCAAAGCGGCTCATAATAAGTCACAACGCAGCGCAGATGAACCGGATAGTTTCGCTTGGCTTCCTCGGGGCTCAGCTTGTGAATCTGGTCCACGGTGGTCAGCAGTGCCAGGCTGCCTGGCGCCACCGGAGAAGTCGACACCTTCCCGGTTGAGCCGGCATCCATCTGTCGAAACGTTGCGTCCTCGAAGACAACGTTCCCCTTCATCGCGGACGGAAACCCGAGCACATCGACCTGACTGCCAGGCTCGACTGAGGTCATCTGCGAAGTGTTGACGAGCAGTTCACCGGTCTCGTCGCGTATGACCAGCTCACTCCCCTGTTCCTGTCGAGCTACCACGCCGTGGACGCGCACGCGATGTCCGGAATATTCAGATGGAGCAACTCGTAAGAGGGCGTCTATCGATTGCGAGGCTAGAGAGAAGGGATCATCGGGGCTCCGCTCTTCCACGACAAGGCTGTCGAGAGAGGAAACCATGAGCTGAAACCGGATCGCTTCGCCTCTGGCGTTGAAGACCGAACGAGATACTCCCCGGATCCTTACCCTCGAATCTATGAACGAATCGAAATCGAGCCCGGTGTGTTCTGCAACCCGCGCCTGGACCCTGCCGCCATCTACAGCGATGTCCAGAGAGAGCTGTGCGTCGTTTTCCAAAGCTGCCGAACGTACGACCCCCTCCGCCTCAACCCACCGGTAACATTCGGCGTCTGAGGCCAGGTCACGGAGAGACAGTTTTTCAGGATCCGGAAACTCGCCGGCGCCCAGAGGTCTCACAGCAGAGCTTATCACCAAATTGAAAGGTTCTCCGCGGCCGCTAGACCCTTGGACCTCTACTTCCTGTCCCGTCTTGAGGGCGGCCCCGGTCTGGGGCTTCTCGATGAGGATACCTCCTGTAGAATCCTGAATAATCAGCGTATTCGAATCAGCAGAGTAGTAGGTGATCACGCCATGAACCAGGACCGGATGACCTCGTTCAGCATCATCGGGAGAAAGAGACAGAACTTGCCTCACGGTTGTAAGGACGCTGAGGTTCGCTTTGTCCGTTGATTTACGGCAACCGGCGCCGGTCATCACCAGGGGAATCAGCATCAGACCGAATATGGTGTATGGAATGGAGCAATTTCCTAGCAGCAGAACTGCGCGCGAGTACCAAGCCTTCATATTTCACCAGCCATGAGACTGTTGCAAGAGACCCTTAGAGCGTCGTCCGGGGTTCCGAGAAGTTTCCAGAAGGGCACCGCTAAAGGCTATCCTATATCCCAGCCGTGAGCACCACAACAGTATTTTTTGAGCAGTTGTTCGGATGGCTAAGTCCGCTTAATCTGAGGACCCACGTTGCGATCGTCTCTTAGCTAGTGAGCCGACTCAGGCATCACGTAGTTCTTGAACCACTAGAGGCGCGGTTGTGCTCAGGCAGGTACCACACCGGCGATTAGTCACGACAGTTCAGGTGTATTCCCTCATTCACCGCTGTAGCTGATTTGCCTCCGCCCTGTGCAGACTCGCAAGCAAGTTAGACAAAACAGTGGAGGCCACCGGTCGCGTCGCCTTGACCGGTGGCCCCATGGGACTGATTGCAGCTCGCCAACCTTTCTTGGCGGCTTATGGCGGTCGAACGTTCACCGCTGACGGGCCACAACGGACACCGTCTCAAGCTGGGGCGCGATCCCATCCTTTGAGATCCTCTCCAAACGAAGATCGCGTTCCGTGCGACACTTTTGCAGCTCGCTGCCGATGTTATTTCCTGCCGTCCAAACCCGCGAAAGGAAGTACTTGTCGCCAGTGTGGTTAAAGACCAATTCATCTCGTGTCTTGGCGGATTCCACGGTGTTCGTAGTGAAGAACATTTTGGCGGTGCAATCAAGGCTTCGAATCAGCAGTACACCTTGCCCAGCGCGCGTCACAGTGTACTCGCCCGCGGGAAGCGTCTTGTCGCGGACAATGAAATCGAATGGGATGTTCGCGACGATGACGGCGCTCGATTGTGCGTAAACTGACATCAGGAGCAGGCTCAGGCTAGCGAAAATCACGAAGACTTGCCTTTTCATAAGGCCTCCTTTCAATCTTTTCTTTGGGGCGGACGAAGCCGCCGGCCCCAGCGTTATTCGGGCGGAGTCAGTCTTGCAACTAACTGCTTCGCCGCCATCTGTCGAAAAGGCTCGCGGTGCGCGGCATTCCAGGGAAGCGAATATTGCGGGCCTGCCCAGGGGCTTCGCGTTACTCAAGAATGCCGCTTCAAGTTGTCCGCTCCTTTCAGAACTCTGTCGTCCTCATTCATACAAGCGCACGTGAGCGAGAAATCCCCTCACAGCCGCGAAAACAGATTGGATGGCAGCAGAATTCTTGGTAGACTCCATCGGGTTGCCTGCGTCGCGAGTGTAGATTTAGGCCTGTCCCAGGTTGGCTTCTTCAAATAAAGCACGGAGTCGGGATCAACTTGTGGAAGGGATAACCCAGCTACTCGTTAAGTGGAGTGACGGAGACAAGGCTGCGCTCGACAAGCTCATGCCTCTGGTCTACGACGAACTGCACAAGCTTGCAGGCGCCTATCTCCGCCGCGAACACCATAACAATACGCTTCAGCCGACTGCGCTGGTGAACGAAGCTTACGTCCGGCTCGTAGGCCAGCAAGACGCCAGTTGGGAGAACCGCACCCAGTTCTTCGGGATGGCCGCAAAGCTGATGCGCAACATCCTTGTCGACCACGCGCGCAGACGGGGCGCGGCGAGGCGCGGCGGTGATCAATATCGAATATCGTTGACCAAGGCTGAGCGAGTCGCAGGAAAGCAGGATGTAGACCTCGTAGGCCTCGACGACGCGCTGACCCAGCTAGCGACCACCCACCCAGAACACAGCCGCGTTATCGAACTGCGCTTCTTTGGAGGCCTCACAATCGAAGAGGCCGCCGAGGTTCTTGGCCTGTCTCACGCCACCGTCGAACGCCACTGGAGATTCGCCAAGGCCTGGTTGAGAAGAGAATTGAGCAAGTAGACTCGTCGCCGAGAAGGGATCTTCAAAGCCACACTTTTGTGTGCTTCTTCTACCGGCGATTGAGGGATTTAGCTCCCGATCTTCGCTTGTACCATAGAGACCCAGGAAAAAGAACGATGGAACGCAGGCAACAGGTTGAGGAACTGTTTCATGCGGCGCTCGAGCGGGAGCCGGCCGAACGCGGCACGTTCCTGTCCCAGGCCTGTCGCACGGATCCCGAACTGCGCGCCGAAGTCGAATCGCTCATCTCGGCCCACGAGCAGCCGGGGAGCTTTCTCGATTCGCCGGTCTACGAGCCGACCGTCGAGACATCGACAGCTTCGCTCGTTGGTCAATCGATAGGTCGCTACCTGGTCCTCAGTCTACTCGGCCGCGGAGGGATGGGAGACGTCTATCTGGCCCGCGACACTCAGCTCGACCGTAAGCTTGCGCTCAAGCTCCTCCCCGAGCGTTTCACCGCGGACGAGATCAGAGTTCGCCGCTTTATCCTTGAAGCCCGGGCCGCATCCTCGCTCAACCATCCCAACATCATCACCATTCACGAGATCGGCCACTTCGGGTCGGTTCACTTCATCGCGACCGAATTTGTCGAAGGAGAGACATTGCGCCACCGGCTCTCGCGCGGGCCAATCGCGATCGCTGATGCGCTCGATATTGCCGCCCAGGTCGCGAGCGCGCTGGCCGCCGCCCATGCCGCGGGAATAGTGCACCGCGACATCAAGCCGGAGAACATAATGGTGCGGCCCGACCGCTACGTTAAGGTTTTGGACTTCGGGCTGGCAAAGCTGACCGAGCGTCCGACAGTTTCGCCCTTAAGCGGCGAATCTACCGCCGTCAGGGTCGACACAGATCCCGGGACGATCATGGGAACGGCCCGCTACATGTCGCCCGAGCAGGCGCGCGGCCTGGATGTCGACGGCCGAAGCGACATCTTTAACCTGGGCATA
>JBGPFL010000404.1:0-5362 GCA_041483295.1 Blastocatellia bacterium
GGCGAGTTGGGCAATGTACAGGTGGTTCGGGTCGCCGATCTCAAAGTCCTCGCCGCTTCAATGGAAAGAGTCTCAGGCGAAGCGCGCGCGCCTGGCGGAGTGAAGGGAACCGGCTCGATCTTCCTGGTGAATCACAATGCCGACAATGCGCTGATGACGTTGCGTTACAGGTTCAAAGACGCCTCGTTTGAATCGGCAGAAGAGCCGTTCGAAGCGGCCGGCCGCAAGTTCAATCGCGGCTCGTTCATAATCAGGAACGTGGCGTCTGCGGATCTCGACCGCGCTGCGTCTGAGCTTGGCATCCAAGTTCAAGCGGTGGACTCGACGCCTTCAGTTAAGACCCATGCTGTTAGAGCGGCGCGAATTGCCCTCCTTCACACATGGTTGGGCACGCAGGACGAAGGCTGGTGGCGGCTGGCATTCGACCAGTTGAAGATTCCGTTCACCTACATCAGCACGCAGGACGTTGCGAAAGACGGCGAGCTGAATTCGAAGTACGACGCGATTGTCTTTTCACCGGTCGGTCGGGCCAATCCGCAAGCGATCGTCGACGGCATGCCGATGTTCGGGAATCCGCTACCCTGGAAGACGACGACACTCACCCCCAATCTAGGCAAGATAGATTCTACCGACGACATGCGCCCTGGTCTTGGATGGAGCGGCGTCGCCAATTTACAGAGCTTTGTGCAGAAGGGTGGTCTGTTAATCAGCGTCACGGACACGGCCGACCTCGCGGTGTCGTTCGGGCTTACGCCCGGCGTTTCGATTCAACGGCCACAGCGATTGAAGGTGACCGGCAGCGCATTACGCTCCAAATTTGTTGATTCGGCAAGCCCCATCGCTTATGGGTACGGCGAGTCGCTCTCGATCTTTTGCGCCGATGGGCTGATCTTCAACCTGAGCAACTTCTCGGGAGGAAGAGGTGGACGGCGACGCTCCCCCGAGGATCGCGAGAGGCCGACGGGGCGCGGAACGTCGGAGGATCCCGACACGCCGCAAGACAGGCCGGGGATGACGCCTCCGGAAGACCCAACCGCAGAGGTATGGGAAGCGACTCCCTTGACCGACGAGCAGAAGCGCAATGGTGTCTACGTCATTCCACCGGAGATGCGGCCTCGGGTGGTGCTTCGTTGGGGAGACGCGAAGGATCTGTTGGTATCGGGTTTGTTGGATGGCGGCGCCGAGCTGGCTCAACATCCGGCAGTCATCGACGTGCCGGCAGGGAAGGGACACGTGGTGCTTTACTCGAACAAGCCCTTTTGGCGCGGCGAAACGCAGGGGAGTTACTTCCTGGTATTCAACGCGATTCTGAACTTCGACAGTCTGAACGCCGGCAGAAAACTGGACGCGAAGTAGCGGAGATCTTTGTCCGCAGATTTCGCAGATGGCGCAGATCAGAATCGCGGGAAGAGCAGACAGCAGGCTCACTAGAGCAATTGACAATTCATAGTATCTGCGAAATCGGCGACATCTGCGGATGGCTCTTAGGACATCGGATCGTTATCGCTTGCTGGTGATATCGCCGCGAGGCCGCCGCTCACCCGAAGAGCATTAGCCAAGGACGTGAAGAATGAAAGCAAAAGCGCACTGGATCGCAGCGTTACTCGGAGCATTCTCCAGCCTGTCTTTGATAGCCTGCCACACAAAGCACCAGCGCGCCCCTGAGCCGCTGCCGATTCAGGAAGCGGCTTCGGTACCCGAGATTACATCTGAGTCCGAGGAGGAAGGCGTTCAGAATTTGGTCTTCAAGCTCGGTGACATCGATCGACTGCCGAATGGTGATCAACGCTTCACAGCGACCGGAACCTATCGCGGCAATGACGTAGGGGTAGAAGTCAACCTGCGACCTGAACCGGCAGGGGATCGATTTGGGGACAAGACAAGCTACCTGGGCGTCGTAGTGATGCGATCCCTGGGGTCGCGGAGCGACTCACTATTACGGGCAATGGATGCGCTTTACGAAACGCGACTCAGTCCGAAACGGATGGCGGACGAAACGGTATTCTCCGGGTTGTCCCTTGGAGGGGATCCCACTCATCTGCGAAGCGGTGCCGTCGAGCTGAAACTGTTCTTCGAGAGCGAAGACGACGACAGATCCGCGGAGCTGTATCTGAACATAGACGTCCAACGATCACGCGTCGTCCTTGGCGAGAAAGATCCGGAGTACCGGAAGGCCATCATCCTCGCTTTGACGAGCAAGGGTAAATGATCGAGCGGTCCAGGCGCCCGCATCCAGTGAGCCAGCGTTGATCGGGAGTGACTAACAGGGCGCGAACCTGCTTGCTGTACATCAAAACAAGAGGAGGCATACATGGCTATTCCATCTCTATATTGGAGAAGTATCCAACTCGCCAGTCAGGCAATTGAGTCTGACTCCGACATCTGGAGCGTGATCAAGAGCTCAATGAAGGACGTCGGTCTACTTGACGTCAAGAAGAATGCGTCCGACGTGAATGGGCATTCTCAGGACACCATCGTGGCGGTGACTTTCGTAAAGCTTGCACCACACAACTACATGCTCCTCATAATGGCCGCCGGAACGAACGCCTCTGGGCTTCGGGACCAGGTCTATAACAAGCTTAAGAGTGTCCACTTTCTGTAACGATTCTGCCTTGGCCGGACCCCGGTAAGCGGTGGAAGGAGAAACAGAGTCACAAGTTCGCTTTGGGCATACACCGTAGTCTCGACACGCGGGCCAACGCTCGGGTGGACCGAAGCGAGCGATCGAATGTCGACGTGAACTTTGGTTGTTACACGCGCGCTCGGTCCCCCGAATGTTGGGGTACCGGACATCGGTGACTGGTGAGCTATCACGACAGCCGTTATAATCTGGCTCGTGATACGCTCGTTCGCTGATCGCGGAACCGAGGATATTTTTGATGGTATCGAAACTCGAGCAGCGCGCAGGTCGTGTCCGAAATCAGCGTGGTCGATCGCTCGCCGGAAGCTGGACCAACTGAAATCGCGTGCGGGACCATGCTGAGCTAGCAGTCCCACCTGGCAATCGACTGGAGCCGCTCCGGCGTGACCGCATCGGCCAACACAGTATTCGCATCAATGACCAGTATCGGGTGTGCTTTCGATGGGAGAATGGTTATGCAGACGAAGTTGAAATCGCGGATTACCACTAAGCGAAGTCCTCAGCGCGGCAAGGCGTCGCAGCCCCGTTCAGGTCGTCGGCTACCGGTCAATCGACCACCGACGCATCCGGGCGAGATGCTGCTGAAAGAGTTTCTCAGACCGCTCGGCATCAGCCAGTCCGCATTTGCAGTGCGACTGGAAATATCCTTTCCTCGCTTGAATGAAATCATTCGGGGCAGGCGCGGCGTCACGCCCGACACAGCGCTCCGACTGGTGCGTGTATTGGGAATGTCAGCTGACTTTTGGCTCGGGCTGCAGCAGGATTGGGACCTCTGGCATACCGAGCGCAGCGAGAAAGCAGCTGCGATTGCACGGCTTCAGCCGCTTCGCCACGCAGACTAACAAACCGGGTGCATTTGGCGAGCTTCTGGTGAAGCGGGGCATCTTGACTCGACGGATCATTCGGGAGTAGGTATACGGGTCAGACAGCAGAGTGGAAGGAAAACCATGAACCTTATCCCCTTGAGAAGCAGGGAACCACAGGCCGAAGTCGATCTGAAGAAAACCTACGACGCCGTAGTCGTCGGCTCGGGAGCTGCCGGCGGGATGGCTGCGCACGTGTTGACTTCGCACGGAATGAAAGTGCTGCTCCTTGAAGCCGGCAAGAAGCTCGACATCAACAAGGAACTCAAATCGACGGAGTGGCCTTATGATCATCCAAGACGCGGGGAGATGCCGCCCGGCTATCACGCTCTCTCGCTGAACGAGTACAACATTCGTCAGCCGCCTTATGCCGCCGGTTCTTCGTTCAAACACGTCTATTCCTACGTGCAAGGATGGGGAGGCTCGGACTACAGCAAGAACATCGTCGTCGACGAGCGCGATCATCCGTACACTGGCACTAACTACGCCTGGGTGCGCGCACGGCTTCTTGGAGGTAAGACGAACATTTGGGGACGGCTCGCATTGCGGCTGTCGGACCTGGACTTCAAGGCGAAGACCCACGACGGCTACGGCGAGGATTGGCCAATCTCCTACAAAGACATCGCGCCTTACTACGACAGGGTCGATCGCTACCTGGGCATCTCCGGAGTGAAGGAGAACCTGCCGCATCTACCCGATAGCATTTTTCAAAGGCCGATCAAGCTCGCGAACGCCGAGTTCAAGCTGCGTCAAAGCTTGAAGAAGATGAACCGGGTGTTGACGCCTTATCGCGCCGGTGTGACTACCGACGGGCTGAAGCACAACAAGTATCGGAGCAGGTGTTACGGCCGCGGGGCATGCAACCGCCGAGCGGGCGGCTGCGACATTCACGCGGCTTTCGATTCGCCCACCGGGTTGATCTTACCAGCGATGGATACGGGCAACCTCACGCTCAGGACTAACGCGATCGCCCGGGAAGTGACGGTCGACAAGAAGACCGGCAAGGCCAGCGGAGTCGCGTTCATCGACGCCGAAACGGGCAAGACCTATGAAGCCAGGGCGAAGGTCGTCGTGATCGCGGCTTCTACTCTTGAGTCGGCGCGGCTGATGCTACTGTCGAAGTCGGACGCGCATCCGAATGGCGTTGGCAATTCGAGCGGCCACGTCGGTCATAACTTCTGCGAGCACATTATGGGCCCGAATATCAAAGGGCTCGTGAAAGATCTGGTCGGCAAGCCGCACACCCTCGACGACGGCAAGCCAGGTTCTTTCTACCTCGCGCGGTTCCGCAACCTGACGGACCGGCATCCGAAGTTCATACGCGGCTACGGTTTCGAAGGGAGCTCGGGATCGTCTATCGACCCCGGCAATGCGACGTCGACGCCAGGCTTTGGGTCGAGCTACAAGAAGAAGGTGCGCGACTACTCAGGTGCGTTCATAGAGATGGGATCGTTTGGGGAAGTGCTCGCTCGATACGAGAACTACGTCGATCTAGATCCGGCGGAGAAGGACCGGTGGGGAATTCCGGCGTTGCGGTTCAATTACAAGTTCGGCGATAACGAAAAGAAGATGGCCGAAGATATGGCGGACACGGCTCAAGAGATGTTCACGGAGGCAGGCTTCGAAATCGTACACGTGAGCCGCCGGATCTTGACCGAAGGCTGGTCGATCCATGAACTGGGGACGGCTCGGATGGGGACTGATCCGAAGACTTCGGTGCTGAATCAGTTTCAGCAATCGCACGACGTTAAGAACCTGTTTGTGGTTGACGGCAGCAGCCACGTGAGCGCTTCATGCCAGAACCCGACATGGACGATCATGGCGCTCGCCTGGAGATCGTGCGATCATCTCGCGGACC
>JBGPFL010000405.1:0-5355 GCA_041483295.1 Blastocatellia bacterium
ATGGGAGGAGTTGGAATACATTGCGTTCCTTCTGCCCATCCACCCAACCACCTCCGTGAAAGAGAATGAGCGTCGGATTCGGCGTGCGGCGGTCCTTAGGCAAATACAAATCGAGCCTTAACTCGGTATTATTCGCCGTTGAGTAGACGAGGTTCGGGAGGATGTCATAATCGCCCGCGGCATAGTCTGCCCATTTGTCCGAACCCTGAGTCTGCGCATCTCCAGAGATCCGGCCGCAAACAACCATTAGTAAAACGACGGTCGCACACAAATACGCTCGAGGATCCCGGAGTCTGCTCATTGTTGTCTCTCCAAAGTGATCAAAATAGGTCCCGAACCCCGGAGGGGTTCAATGTTTGTAGAAGACGACCGCGGACAGTACCGACCCCGGAGGGGTCGTATGTGCGATCGTTGTTACAACTCGCAAGGCGGCCCCCACATCTCACCCCTCCGGGGTGAGAGTCGGTCGTTCGTCGAGTGCTACAAACATTCAACCACTCCGTGGTTGCGATCAACCCTCCGTGGTTGCCCACGATGGCTCTCGATTCACCTGGCAATCACTTCGAGCTTAGCCTTCTGAAACTTCACTGAACTCGTTCCCACCATGATATCGAACCAGCCAGGCTCTACCGTGCGATTCATATTCAAATCCAGAAACGAAAGTTTTTCAGGCGTGATCACCAACGTAACCGTCTTGCTCTCGCCCGGCGCGAGCGTGATGCGCTTGAAGTCCTTCAACTCCAAGACCGGCCGAGTCACTGAACTCACCAGGTCGCGAATGTACAGTTGCACGATCTCATCCCCCGCGCGCTTGCCCGTGTTCGTGACGGTCACGCTCACGTCCGCGCGACCCCTTGGCCCAATCTGCTCGGGCGCCACTTTCAAGTTCGAGTACTCGAAGGTCGTATAGCTCAGACCATAACCGAAAGGGAAGAGCGGCTCCTTGCTGGTGAACAGGTATCCGCGCCTTGCCGTCGGCTTATGGTTGTAATAGATCGGCAACTGTCCAACCGAACGCGGAAAGCTGACCGGCAGCTTGCCCGCGGGATTGTAATCGCCGAACAGCACGTCGGCGACGGCGACTCCGGTCTCCTGCCCGAGGTAGAAGCCTTCGAGAATTGCCGGGACGTTCCGGGCAATGTAGTTGACCGAGAGCGGGCCGCTATTGATCAGCATGACGATGGTAGGCTTACCGGTCTCCACGACCGCCTTGACCAGGTCGTTCTGCCTGCCGACCAGGTCCAGGCTGTCACGATCGCCGAGGTGGTTGTCGGCCCATCCTTCTTTATTAGTATCTTCGTTCCAGCCAACCACGACCACGGCGACATCGGCCATCTTAGCCGCCTCGACCGCTTCGGCGATCAGCTTCGCGTCCTCGGCCGGATCTGACAGGTGCGATGTATCGGCCCACCAGTTGCCGCCCTCCATGGTGATCTTGCAGCCCGCAGCGTAGGTCAGCTTGATCTTGTCGCCGACCTTGTCGGTGATCCCTTGCAGAACGCTCACGCCGCGTCCGGGATTGTCGCTGTAGCCGCCCAGATGAGCGCGGTCGGCGTTCGGCCCGATGACGGCGATGGACTTCAGCCTGCTGCGGTCGAGTGGCAGGAGGTTGTTCTCGTTCTTGAGGAGGACGATGGAGCGGCGAGCCGCCTCCGCTGCCAGGTCGCGGGTTGGCTGCGAGTTGGTGATTTGAGCGGCGCGCTCCGGGTCGACGTAAGGGTTTTCGAAGAGGCCGAGCAAGAACTTGGCTCTGAGGTTCCTGCCCACGGCTTTGTCGAGTGCGGCTTCCGAGATTCTTCCTTCCTTCAGCAACTGCGGGATCGTCGGGTAGCAGTCGGGGTCCGGGAGTTCGATGTCAACTCCAGCCTCGAGCGCGAGCCTGGCCGCCTCCGCCTTGTCCGCGGCAACGTGATGGAGGCTCTGAAGCTGGGGGATGCCATAGTAGTCGGAGACGACGTGCCCGGTGAACCCCCATTCCTTGCGCAGCACCTTTTCGAGAAGGAACTTGCTGGCGTGAGACGGAACTCCGTCGATCTCGTTGTACGAGGGCATCACGCTCATAATGCCCGCCTCGGTAACCGCGGCTTGAAAGCTGGTCAGGAAGAACTCGCGGATGACCCTCTCCGAGTAGTTCGCCGGCGCAATGTTGGTTCCGCCTTCGGGCTGGCCGTGGGCGGCATAGTGCTTGGCGGTCGCGATTACGTGTTCGCCATCCACGCCCGGCCCCTTGCCCTGAAGCGCTGTAATACATGCGACTCCCATTCGGGTGACGAGGTAAGGGTCCTCTCCGTAGGTCTCTTCGGTCCTGCCCCAGCGCGGATCGCGGGCGAGGTCGAGGTTAGGTCCGAGAACCTGGTGACCTCCGCGCGCCCTCACTTCGAGCGCGGCGGCGGTGAAGACCTTGCCGATCAAGTCGAGGTCCCAACTGCTGGCCAGGGCGATGGGCTGCGGGAAGCTTGTGCCCTTCTGCGCCATGTGGCCGTGCAGCGCTTCGTCGTGGAAGATCGCCGGGATGCCCAGCCTCGTCTTCTCGACAAGGAACTTCTGGACCGCGTTGGCGAAGATGGCTGACTCGCGCGGATCCTTGCGCTCCCTCTGTCTGGAGATCTGCCCGATCCCGTTCTTCATCACCAGCGCCGCCTTCTCGGGTGAGAAGTCGCCGCGGTCGGTCGAAAAGTCTGATTGAGGTTTCACCTGCGGCTTCTGCTGCCAGAGGCAGACCAGTTGCGCGACCTTCTCTTCAACAGTCATCCGGCCCACTAAGTCCGCTACTCGCCGGTCGGCTGGCAACCGCGGGTTTTTGTAGTCCGGCAGCCTCTCCTGTGACTGCGTATTTCCGACTTGCACGGCAGCGCAAACAAGGGCAAGGAGGAAAGAAGAGTTTCTCGTTCTTCGTTTCTCGTTTCTCGTTCGTCGCTCCGTGCCGTTCCGGTTGCCACCCGCAACGACAGGCGAAAAACGGTAAACAACAAACGCTAAGCGAGAAACGAGAAACGCGCCGATCGATTCGTGAGTCTTTGAGTCTCTGAGTCTTTGAGTCATAAGATCAAGTTTTCGTGCGCTTGCTACTTGAGGCGTTTGTCGTTTGTCGTTTCTCGTTCCTTCGCTCTCCTGTGTTTCGGTCGCGATCCGGAACGAGAAACGACAAACGAGGAACGAGAAACGACAAACGCGAAACGTTCTCAGTCTGCCGTGGGTAGGCCCACCCACCCGCGGAAGTTTCCAGAGAACATGAGAGTTACGTCGCGCACGATCTCCTCGCGGGTCACGGCGCGTCCGCTCGCGAGGAGTTTTTCATATGCCTCGCATAGTGACTCCGCGATGACGCGGCGCGAATGGCGCCACTTGTAGATGAGCTGCTCCAGTATGCGCGCGTCCGAATGCTGTGGGATGAAACTCGTCCCAAGCATCTCGATGCGCTCGCGGGTGATCTCCTCAACCAGCGAGGGGTTGTTTAGGAACCACCAGCAGCCGAACGGCATCAGGTTGCTGAACTTTCTCGCGGCGACACAAAGCTCGTGCTGGTTTGCGCGCGACAGGAAGGTCGCCAGAAAACGAATGTCCGGATTTTCGACGCACATTCGCTCGACCGCTTTCATATCGGCCTGGCCCATGCCGTCACCTCCCGCCCGAAGCGCAGGATTCACCCCCCGGCGGACGCCGACCATCACTCCGAAAGGGAGCCTGTGCTGGCGAGCCGTCGGCAGAACTACTTCTCGAATGAGCCGGTCTCGCGCGTCATTGTCCGGAAATTTGAAGTCGTCCGGAAGCGACACCACGATATAGAGAGGTCTCATGCGCGCGATCCACCTGTCGAGGAATCGGCGCACTTCAGCCCCGGTGCCGCCCTGCAGACCGGTGTCAACCCGGTGTCCCATCGACGAGAGTTTCGCCGCCGTGTTCTGCCAGTCGTTCAGCAGGGGGTCGATGCGGAGCGATGCGTGGAATCGGCCGTCCAGGCCACCTCCTCGCTCCCAGACCTGTACCTCGCGTTCGTCGAATGGGTCGTTGGTCATTACGACGCTGCTCACGCACGCCGCTTCGAGCACGCTGTCGAGGTGCTCCGAGATGTTTCGCGATCGGAAGAAGGCGCGCGCGTTGGCGAGGTCAGGCGCCCGCGTATCAAGGCCAAAGGCGTCGAGAACGGTAATCACGCCGCGCGTCGCCTCCGAGAGGGGTGTGTTCTCTACGAACAGTGTCTTCCAGATGAGATCCGCCTGCTGCGCCTTGTTCATTTGCCAGAAGCGTTCGGGTGCGACGTTGCTCGAACGAAACGTCTCCGCGATCAAGTAGTGATAGGCGAGCAACTCGTCAATGCCGAAGAGGTTCATCTTACCGAACTGGGGAGCGAACAGGTGTGTATGCATGTCAACGACCGGAGTCGTGTTGACGATCTCGTCGACCTGTCGCCGAAGATCTACCGCCTCCGTCAGGCGATTGGATTGCGTTCTTCGGTCTTCCGTCGTTGTAGTCATTTCCTCTCTTCCCGGCGGCGAGTCAAAGGATGATGTTAGTTGGCCGCCGCGCATCCTTAGGGTCAGCCCACCGATCATTCGGGATAGTCGGCGTCCAACCCGGCCTGAGCGGATCTTGATCGTAAGCGTACGAGCCCAGGCGCTTGTAGAGCTCCGCGTACTCGGCAAGCTTATCCCGGTCGAGCCTCACGCCCAGCCCCGGGCCGGCCGGCACCGCGATGGAGCCGCCCTCGTACCTAAGCTTGCCGCCTTCGATGATATCGTCAGTCAGGTGATGATAGTGTGCATCGGCGGCGAATGAAAGGTTCGGGATGACTGCGCCGAGCTGAAGCATCGTCGCCAACTGAATTCCGAGCTCACCCGATGAGTGGACGGCGACGCCGAGCTGGAACGTATCGCAGACGCCTGCCGCCTTGACGCAGGGCCTGATGCCGCCCCAGAAGGTGGTGTCGAGCAGAATCACATCTACGGCGGTGTCGAGCACATTCGCCGCAAGCTGCTCGAAGTTGACGACCACCGTATTGGTCGCAAGGGGCATTCGCACTTTCTCGCGCACGCGGCGCATGCCCGCCATCCCAAACACCGGATCTTCGAGATAATCGTTTCGGATATCTTCGATCTGTTGGCCGAACCAGATCGCCGTCTCGGTCGACCAGACGCCATTAGGGTCGAAGCGAAAGCGGTCGCCTTCGAGCTCGGAAGCCAGAGCGCGATAACACTCCAGTTCGTACTCCGGCGCAAAGACGCCGCCCTTCATCTTGTGAGAGGTGAAGCCAAAACGTTCTTTCAGCTCGCGCGCGTGTGCGACAAGTTGCTCGACGGTTCGGACCTCGCCAGTTCCGTCCTTCGGATTCGCATAGCGAAAGAAGAGGTATGAGGC
>JBGPFL010000406.1:0-5353 GCA_041483295.1 Blastocatellia bacterium
CGCGCAGAGCTTCAGAGAAACTCCTTGTATCGACGTCGACCTCACGCTGATTGACGTAAGACTTCTTGTCGCGGTGGAGGAACTCGATTGGATCTTCGATAGTGACGATATGCCCGGTTCGGCTGCGATTGATGTAGTCGATCATCGCGGCAAGTGTCGTCGATTTTCCCGAGCCCGTGGTTCCGGTAACCAGTGCCAGCCCGCGGTGCTCGTCGGTGATCTTTTCGATCACAGGCGGCAGTCTCAACTCCTCGATCGAACGCACCGTAGTAGGAATCACGCGCAACACCATGCCGACCGTGCCACGCTGCTGAAAGACATTGCATCGGAAGCGCCCGAGCCCCGACACTCCATAGGCCACATCGATTTCAGAATTCTCACCGAAGCGCTGCTTTTGCCGGTTGTTCATTATCGAAAACGCCATGTTGAGCGTATCTTCAGCGGCCAGGCGCTGCGCTTCGACCATGGGCAGAAGCTCACCATTGACTCTGATGAAGGGAAAGCTGCCGGCTTTTATATGAAGATCGGATGCACCTTTGCTGCACGCGATGGTCAGCAATTGGTCAATGCTCGGTGACATTAGGCCTGCCTTAACTCCTACAGAAAGCGCTTGCGAAAAGTAGCTGGAGACCGACCTCGAAGCTGCTGGCCGCGCCTTACCTCAGACACCATTGGAGGGGGGTCGATTGCAAGATCACAGAGGGAGGGGCATCTGCTTTCGCGTTCGGCTACAATTTATCTCTGCAGCTTTGTGTTTCAGCCGTGAACCTTCAGAGTCGGTATTATAAACTCAACACCTGGGTGCGGCAATAGTTTTCAGCCTAACCACTTGAGCCGGCACAGACTCGACCGTGTGCTCCGCGTCTTGCGCTTACTGTGATCGCTGCTGACCGGGCACCGTAAACTTCACTTCCCCATCCTTGCTCAAAAGCTTTGTGACCCTGTAGCCGGCCGGGTAACCCTTAGCCTTGCTGCCATCGTACTCAAACTCATAACGGCCCTGCTGCCTGGGATCGAGCCGATTCGGGGTGACAGCTATGGTGCGAGTGTCGGGGGCGGCATCCGGACCGCGTTCCAGACTAACTTCCACGGACAGATTCTCTAGCGGCTCGGTTGAAACATTATAGACTGCCCCCCTGGCTTTGACCACATTCTTAACGGCTTCGCTTGCCCCGGCTACTATCTGGGCCTTTGGCCGGGCCGCGGGGGGCGCAGGCGCTTCGACCGGAGGGTCGCCTCGCAGACTTGAAACAACAGAATCGACCCTGGCGTGGACTGAGGGCAGAAAAAGATAAGCCAGAGTTCCACCGCCGACGACCAGGATGGTCACCGCCAGCGCGATCGTCCCGCCTCTTCCCCCTTCTGGTCCAGTCTCCTTTCCATAATTCGACAGCGCTCCGATTCCCACGTCACTCCGCTGCTGCGGGGACTCACCCAATATCAGCGGTCCGCGCGAAGACTCGACAGGCAAGCCCAGCACCGACCCCGCAGGTTTGTGTCCAGCCCCGGCAGGCACCGCGCCGGATGAGCTGGGGGCGGCGTCCGGAGTCGCGAGGTGACTCCCCGGAAGACGGGGTTCGGTTTGCGCCTGCTCCGGAGGAAGAGGAGAAGCCTCGCGGGGGAACCTATTTGCCGAAGCTGTTGTGCTGCGTGGGACGATGCGGTTGATTCGAGGCGCCTCGAACGGCGTGCGCGCGGTTAAGGGCCTGATAGCCGGAGGCTCGAATGTCTCCCGCCCGGCGCGTTGTTCGACCCGTGCCACAGACGCCGGTTCAGAAGTCTCTGCGGGCTGTTCGACCCTTGCCACGGGTGCCGGTTCAGAAGTCTCTGCGGGCTCCTTCTGGTCCAATTCCGCCCAAACGTCATCCCCCAGGACCGCTCCTTCGTCAGCCGATTCCACAGACTGGCTGCCCAGCAACTGCGTTACTCGCTCTTCATCTTGCGCTGCTTGATTCAGCTCGACCTGATCGGGCTGCGGCTCGTGGACGGCGGTTGACGGCGCTTCGCTCCGGGGAGGAGGAGAGGCTGCCTCGGAGGCCTCAATAAACACGTTGACAGGGAGGTCGTCCGATTCATGAACACTCGCAGGAGTCGCGGCATCCCTCCGATATTGAGAGCCCGCCTCCGTGGGCCGCTCGACCTCGATCTTCGACCCGGTCAGAGCAGGCTCGTCGGGTTCGACAAACAGGCTGCGCCGTGAGGTTCTCCAGTCGTCTTCTTCTTGTTCTTTCTCACCCTTCTTAAGCCGAGTCAAGAAGTAGATGAGCATCGATATGCCGGCGAGAAAAATAATGATCGCTCCGGCCCAGACCAGTTTCGGTATTCTCGTCGGTTGCGACTGCAGCAGGCTAAGTATCAAAGGGTAAATCTTAATCATCATCCTAACTCCGAGTAGCTGTCGGGTTCGCGCTCAAGCGAGAAGGCCCTGCTTTGTAACGCCCATGGATAGCTCTGTGCCTGTCGAGGATCGCGCAAGGGCGGCAAACGCGTCCAGGATGATCGCCTCTTCGTCGGCTGCAACGGTACGCAGGTCGATCAAGACCCGATCGCGTTCGGTCCGCGTAATGATCGGAACGACATTCCTCCGCAAATACTCCGCTAATGAGGCTGCCGACATCTGCGAGTCCTGAATAGCCGCCAGCACGGTGCGCAGTCTCACTTCGGGCGCAGAGCCTCCGCCAATAACAGACTCTCCGTCTTCCAGGCTAGCCTTGAGTCTGCCATCCGCAATTTGAACAACATCTTTCGTGAATCTCGTCGCACGCTCGAGGATTTCGGCGCGGCCGGCGGCGATTGCGCGGATGACCGGGACTTCCACCTGGGCCGCCCCACTTTCATAGAGCCTGAGGGTTGTTTCGAGCGCGGCGTAGGTCATCTTGTCGACCCGCAGGGCGCGCATCAAAGGATTCTTCCGCACCCGATCGATCACCGCGCGCGAGCCGGCGATGATTCCCGCCTGCGGTCCTCCGAGCAGCTTGTCGCCGCTGAAGGAGACGACTGATATCCCGGACTTCAACGATTCGGCGACAACCGGCTCATCGGAGATTCCGTAAGGCGCCAGGTCGATCAAACACCCCGAACCAAGATCTTCATAAGAAGGAATCCCGCGGCGGCGGGAGAGCTCGGCAACTTCGTCGACCGAAGCGCGCTCGGTGAAGCCGGTGATTCGATAGTTCGAAGGGTGCACGCGCAGAATAAGGCGGGTGTTCTCGTTTATCGCATTCTCGTAGTCGCCGATGCGGGTGCGATTCGTAGTTCCAACTTCGCGGAGCATCGCTCCGCTCTTCTCCATTACGTCGGGAATACGAAAGCTGCCGCCGATCTCTATCAACTCGCCCCGCGAGACGATTACCTCGCCTCCTTCAGCCAGCGTGTTGAGCACGAGGAGGACCGCCGCCGCGTTGTTGTTCACAACGATTGCAGATTCGCTTCCAACGAGGCGCGCAAGCAACTCCTGGCAATGCGATTCGCGATGGCCGCGCTCACCGGCCGCCAGATCGTATTCGAGGGATGAATAGCCGCAGGTCACATCGGCGATGGCGTCGATGGCGGCTTGAGCCAGAGGCGACCGTCCGAGATTGGTGTGAATGATGACCCCGGTCGCATTCACGACGCGCCTGAGAGATCGTCGCCCAAGCCGCGCAGCGCTCTCTTCGAGTCTCCGCTCTATCTCGGCGGTCATCGCGCCATCCGGCGGACTGTTCTCAGTTCTCTCAGATGACTCCGGCCACTTTCCGGAGGCGATTTCGCGTCGCAGTTGATCGGTCACGTCCCGGACCAGATCGCGCACACGGTCGTGACTCAAGCTGATTGACAGCTTCATTGCGATCGGTCTGGCAAGCAGCAGATCGATTGAGGGAAGCAACCTGAGCAGTTCGTTAGCCATTCGATTAAGGTTGACACCTTGAAGTGCCTGCCGTACATTCTAACACACCCCCAAATCGATCCCACACTTGCCCCGCTTAAGTCGACTTAGATGGATCCAAAGATAATTAACCCGATCGACCAGGAAATGGACCGGCTCGAGCTGGAGATGCGCCGGTTGAAGGTCGAATACGACATATTCTTCAACGGAGGGACGATCAGGCCTCCCAACGATACGAAGGGCCGCGTCGAAACCATCATCAAGCGGTTGTACGACGCGCACAAGTTGTCCTTCGCCCAACGCTTCCGATACAACTCCCTCGTCGCCCGTCACAACGTCATGCGTGAGCTGTGGCGCCGGCAGACTCAGGGGCGGGAGGAGACCGGAAAGCCACCGACCGCGGAGGCTCAGATGGCAGCCCGCGTGCCGACTCTGGTGATCCGCTGCAAGGATCCCGAGCGCGAGACCGGAAAAGTGATCGAGCTGTACGACCGCCTCATAGCGGCGAAGCGCGAGTGTGGAGAGCGGATCGGAGGGCTGAGCCTCGAGGTCTTCACTCAGTTTCTTACATCGAGGGCCGACCAGATCAGGAGCAACCTCAAGTCGGAAGTGGTTGATTTTGTCGTGGGAGTTGATGCCGGCCGCGTCAAGTTTGTCGCCCGGCCGGCCAGGGACGACGAGTAAGAACCGAAACCGCCGAACGCCTTCTATTCATCCATCTCAAGCAAAAAGCCCCGCTACCGAGAGCGGGGCGGCGCCTATCACGAATAGGAATCAGAGTCATAGCCTTTTGACGGCTTCGGCCTGTGGTCCCTTAGGGCCCTGGACTACGTGGAATTCGACGGTCTCGCCTTGTTTGAGCGATTTGTAGCCGTCTTGCTCTATGGCCGAATAGTGTACGAAGACATCGGCGCCACCCGGCTGCTCGATGAATCCATAACCCTTTGCATTGCTGAACCATTTGACCTTGCCTTGAGATCGTTCCATCTAAGGGTTCCTCCTCGTTTTCGGTTACCCACCTCGCCTGAATTAGGTGGAAATGAGAGGCTCGATGCACCCAGCCCGCCGGAGGCCACGCTCCTATTCGTGACGGCCGGCTAACAACCTGTGGGGGACTGCCTGCAGAGACGCGCGGCAGAACTCGTTCGCGAACCCGCCGCGCGCGAGCTTAAGACCAGAAAGCCGCAAAGCAAAGGCCCGCCCACCTGCGAGCTTCGCCATGCGGCCTATATCCAACTTTGACTGCTTGTGCTGCTCAAGACTTCTTCAACGCTCAGTCGAACATTTGTAACAATCTTGCGCGAAAGCGGCCGCATACTAGCGCAAGCAAATGCGAGAGTCAAGCAAAAAATACCGAAAACAGGGTATGTAGACCACCTTCGAGGCTGACCGCCTGCCTTGGCGACCCAACGTCTGACAGCCCACTCATCCGAGCAGGCTGTTCTCTATGAAACTAAAATAGCCGTCTCTTCCAACAATGATGTGATC
>JBGPFL010000407.1:0-5350 GCA_041483295.1 Blastocatellia bacterium
CACGATCCTCGCACCGTTGCCAAGGATCTGTCACACGTGTATTCAATCGAAGGGGCCGGCAAACTGACCATCAGTTACAAATCGCTCCACTTCAATGAGCCGGGGTTCGCTGCCAGGAAGACGGAGGGGGCGTTGATCAACTTCAACAGGCTCTGGAAGAGTATCGGCAAGCTCGAGACCGACTTCGACGTCGTCATTGGCGGAGTTCAGGTATCCAAAGGCTCATACCAACTCGGGTTCGGGTTCGACGCGAATGACAACTACAAGATGATCTTGTCGAACGGCGGCAAGGAGACTGTCATACCGCTCAAGATGAGCCTCGATGGCCCGATGGTAAACTACTTCAGTATGGATGTGCGTCCTGACAACGATACCGATGCCCTGGTGGTCGAGGCTCGCTACGGCAAGCTCAGCACGTGGGCTGCCGGCACAGTCCCGTATCTGAAGGAGCACGAACACCCCGAGGCAGCGCCTGCGAAGAAGCCCTGAACCTATACAAATCGCAAGGGAACCAGCAGAAACTCAGATGAGCGGGTTCGATGGGTCTCGGGTCTCGCAATCCGGCCTGGAGACTTGTCGAATCCGCATCACCCGACGAGCTCAAATCGAACAAGTGATTGGCCGGATTGATCGGTTAGCGGCCGGTCGTCAGATTCAACTGCGCGGTCAGGCAAGAACCTGTTTGTGACCCGTTCGTTGAATATGGCGACCGGCCGCTATGTTATAAAGAAGGGTATATGTTGAATCTTCGCGCTCGTCTTCTGAAAGCTCTCGGCATTTGGGGTCTCTTACTGCTTCTGGCCGTTTCTTCGCTTCCCTTCCCTCGACAGAATCCAGTAGCTACAACATCCTCGGCGGCGCCGCTTCGGGCGCCTCGCACTCATGACTACGACGTTCAGAATTATCGAATCGTGGTCCACTTCGATTGGGTGAGTCGATCCGTATCCGGCGAAACCACAATCACGCTCCGCCCGGTGAAGAATGACCTCAAAGAGGTGGAGATCGATGCCGGCAAGATGAACATCAACCGGGTTAGACTCGCCAGGGGAACGCCGCTGAAGTTTCGATATGAGGGAGACGAAAAACTTGTGGTCGCGTTGGACCGGCAGTACCCGGCGGGCCGGGACATTGCGGTCACGGTCGACTACTCGGCTACACCTGTCAAGGGGCTGACCTTCATCACTCCGACCGAAGCTGAACACGATCGCCCCTATCAAATCTGGTCGCAGGGAGAAGCGGAATCGAATCACTACTGGTTCCCCTGCTACGACCATCCGGATGACAAAGCCACCAGCGAGCTGATCGCTACAATCGACAAGAAGTACGAAGTGATCTCAAACGGCGCGCTGATAGGGGTTGTTTCTAATCCCGGAGGGACCAGGACGTGGCACTGGAAGATGGACAAGCCGTTTTCCAGCTATCTGATCTCGGTGGTCGCCGGAGAGTTCGCGCAAGTGAAACAGAGCTACAAGAAGATCCCGATCGTTTCATATGTCTACCGCGACCAGATTCAGAACGCAACTCTATCGTTCAGAAACCTCTCCCGGATGATGGAGTTTTTCTCGAAGCAGTTCGGCTACGATTATCCGTACCCGAAGTACGCGCAGACTACCGTTCGGGACTTTGAAGGCGGCGGTATGGAGAACATAACCGCCACCACCCTCACTGACACTACTGTCCATGATCGGCGAGCGCACCTTGATGTCAGCTCCGATGAAGTCATCTCGCATGAACTGGCTCACTCGTGGTTCGGCGACATGGTGACCTGCCGCGATTGGAGCGATCTGTGGCTCAATGAATCGTTCGCGACTCTCTGCGAAGCACTTTGGACCGAGAGCGAGCGAGGCAAGGACGATTACCTCTATGAGATGCGCTCGAATCAAGGAACCTATTTTCAAGCCTGGTTCCGCGGCATCAGGCACCCGATAGTCTCCCGCAGCTACAACGATCCGGACGACCTGTTCGACCCCTACGTGTATCAGCGCGGCGCGGCAGTGTTGAATATGCTGAAATTCGTTCTGGGCGAAGAGATGTTCTGGAAGGCGGTCAGGCACTACTTAGCCACCTACCAGTGGCAAAGCGTCGATACGTCTCAGCTCATCAGCGCGATTCAAGAATCGACCGGCCAGAACCTGCAGTGGTTCTTCGACGAGTGGGTCTACAAGATGGGCCATCCTGAGTTCGAGATCGCGACAAACTACGACGGAGCACATGCGCTCCGGCTGAAGGTCACTCAAACAGTTGCAACGCCCAAGGGCGCAGACCCGGATCAGTTCCCTCGATTCTTCACTATGCCGGTGGACGTTGGGATCACCACGGCTTCCGGCGAACGCGTCCATCGCGTGTTGATCGACAAGCCCGAAATCGACTTTACCTTTGAAGTCGACTCGAAGCCTTTGATCGTCAACTTCGACCGCGGCGGTTATCTGATCAAGGTGCTGAGGTCCAGGCGGAGTGACGAGGAGCTTGCATACCAGGTGACTCGCGACGCTGACGTGATGGGCCGCGTGTATGCGGCGACATCTCTGCTATTCCGATCCGCCGAGCCCGTAGTGAACGCCCTGTCTGAGGCGGCGCTGCGAGACAGCTTCTGGGGTGTGCGACTGGAAGCGGCCCGTTCGCTCTCGGCAATCAAGACTGAAGCATGTCGCCCCGCGCTCCTGGAAGCGGCGAAGGACAAAGACTCGCGAGTTCGAGCAGCCGCGATAATTGGGCTTGGGCGATTCAAAGATCCGAAGCTCGCCGATCTCTTCGAGAGGGTGATCGCAACAGATGGAAGTTATTACGTAGTAGCCGCGGCGGCGCACTCCCTCGGCGAGACCGGCTCACCCGGGGCATTTGAAGTTCTGGCGGCCGTCGTTAACCAGGACTCGTGGGAGAACGTTGTTCGAACGTGGACTCTGAGCGGACTGATTGCGCTGAAAGACCCTCGCTCCCTTGACCTGGGAATCAAGTACGCTGCGCCCCATAATCCCACCGCCGTGCGAGCGCTGGCTCTCCAGCTGATTGGGCAGGTCGGCAAAGGAACCGATCGAGGGCTTGAAGTTCTGCTGAATGCTCTGAAGGAGCAGTCACATATTGCGGTCGAGGCGATACAGCCGCTGGGGAATCTTGGCGACGCGCGCGCGATACCAGCGCTCGCAGAGTTCGTTCTCAGAGCCGATACCTCCCCGCAGGCTAAGCAGCAGGCCACGACAGTCATCAATAAGCTGAAGCAGTCTGCGCAGGGAACTGAATCGGAAGACTGACCCTGCCACAATCGGCAGCCAATAGGATCACGCGCGCCTCATCTCTGCGGTCGCAGGGATGCATTCACGTCAAACGAGGTGAGATTCGTAGGGAGTTTGCGCGTTCACGCCTGAATTTGAATCAGCGAGTCTTTGATCGCGGTGCTTGCATAGTGCGACTCGATATACTCATCCAGCATGCGAAAAAACTCAGGAACGATCGCCGCCCCCTGGAGTGTCTTGTACATTCGCCCGTCGACGTAGACCGGCGCACGCGGGTCCTCTCCAGTGCCGGGAAGTGAAATGCCTATGTTCGCGTGCTTCGATTCACCGGGACCGTTCACCACGCAACCCATCACGGCGACCTTCAGTTCCTCAACGCCAGTGTAGCGCTCTTTCCACAGAGGCATCTGATCTCGAATGTAGTTTTGAATCTCTTCGGCCATCTCCTGAAAGAGCGTACTCGTCGTGCGTCCGCAGCCGGGGCAAGCTGTTACCAGCGGCGTGAAACTGCGCAAGCCCATCGTCTGAAGTATCTGCTGCGCGACGATTACCTCTTCAGTGCGATCGCCTCCGGGGCGCGGAGTGAGTGAGACCCGAATCGTGTCTCCTATGCCTTCTTGCAGCAACACCGACAGAGCAGCAGCCGAAGCGACGATGCCCTTGCTTCCCATTCCGGCCTCGGTAAGCCCGAGATGGAGAGGATAATCACATCGCGCTGCGAGGTCGCGATAGATCGCAATCAAGTCCTGCACCTCGGATACCTTGGCGCTCAGGATTATCTGATCGTGCC
This sequence comes from Blastocatellia bacterium, assembly GCA_041483295.1. Taxonomy (GTDB): domain Bacteria; phylum Acidobacteriota; class Blastocatellia; order UBA7656; family UBA7656; genus DASYSA01. The sequence goes on from JBGPFL010000407.1 coordinate 4,021, forward strand.
CAAGCCCACATCGTTCGGCAAGCTCTGCTGATTCAATCGCGCTGACGACTACCGCTTCGCGCATGACGTCGCGAGCATCTTTGGGATCGGAACGCGCGGCATTCTCATCCATCAACCGTGTGAGCAATCCTTGATCGAGCGATCCCCAGTTGACCCCGATTCGAACAGGCTTGTTGTGCTCGACCGCAACCTCGATCATCGACTGGAAGTTCCGATCGTGATGCAGGCCCGGTCCGACGTTACCTGGATTGATTCGATACTTAGCCAGCGCGACAGCGCAGGCGGGATACTCTTTCAGTAGTATGTGCCCGTTATAATGAAAGTCCCCGACCAGCGGGACTGCAACGCCTCGCGCGCCGAGTTTCTCAGCGATGTGCGAGACCGCCTGGGCCGCCTGACGAGTGTTGACGGTGATGCGAACCAGCTCGGAGCCTGCGCGAGCCAGTTGTTCGACCTGCTCTGCGGTGCCGGCGACATCCACGGTATCGGTGTTGGTCATGGACTGCACGACAATGGGATTGTCGCCGCCGACTCTCACTCCTCCGACATTGGCCGAGATGGACTGCCTACGTTTGAGGTTTGACAAAGAATCGCTCCTTAGAGGTTGTGGACTCAATTGATGATTGTAGCGGCGGGGGCAAAGAAATGCGAATTGCAAATTTCGAGTTTCGCAATTCGAATTTCGCAATTCCCTGTGCTATCTTTTCCGCGACTCAACCCCTTGACTCAAAGGAAGAAGATGAAAGACAGACTCAGTGAACTGGAGCAGGCACGAGAGAGCGTCAACTCAAGCGCTCCCTACGCGGTTTCTCAGCGCTACACGCTATCCACCCACATGGTGACCACGGCGTTCACCCTGGATGGCTTTCGCATTGTTCGTTGCCTGGGAGTCGTTCGGGGCATAACTGTGCGATCGCGTTCAATCTTCGGCACCCTGGGCGGGACTTTCCAGACGATCGTAGGCGGCAACATCACCGCCTTCACCAAGCTTTGCGAAATCGCGCGTGCTGAAGCATTCGATATTCTGGTTCAGCATGCAAGTGAGATAGGCGCCAATGCGATAATTGGGATGCGTTACGATGCGAACGAGATCATGAACGGTGTGACCGAGGTGTTGGCCTACGGCACCGCTGTGGTAGTGGAATCAATGGACGGAGAGTGAAGAGAAGAAAGGGAGAGTGGGAGAGTGGGAGAATGGGAGAGTGGGAGAGTGGGAGAGTGGGAGAGTGGGAGCGTGGAGTGTGGGAGCGGTCACGTCGCTCGCTCAGATATGGAGTTGAGGCGAGGATTGAGTCTAAGAAGATGAACCTGAAAGGCAGAGACTTTCTCA
>JBGPFL010000408.1:0-5344 GCA_041483295.1 Blastocatellia bacterium
CCACTCTCCCATTCACCCACTCTCCCACTCTCCCACTCGCTACAAGCGTATTCCTTGGTGAATGGGAGAGTGGGAGTATGGGAGTATTGGAGATTCCCACTCTCCCATTCACCCACTCTCCCACTCTCCCACTCGCTACAAGCGTATTCCTTCTATTAGGCTGTGTGGTGATTGTGTCGGCACGATTCTTGTTAATTTGAAGCCTGCTCGTTCGAACAAAGCGCGATATTCGGCTTCTGTGCGTTCGTAGCTGTGTAAGAATAGCAGCATCTCGAGGTCAAGGAACTTGCCAACCGATGGACTGTTGCCCTCCGGAATCACCATTTCTACCACCAGCACTTTACTATTTTCGGTCATTGCCTGATGGCAGTTTCGGAGGATCGTCAGCGCCCGTTCATCTTCCCAGTCGTGGATAATATGCTTCATCAGGTAAGCATCACCGCCAGCAGGAACCGATGCGAAGAAGTCGCCCCCAACGACGTCACAGCGTTCGCCAACTCCGCGGGTCCCGATGATCTCCTTCGCCCCATAAATCACGGATGGCGCGTCAAAAAGCACTCCGCCCATCTGCGGATACTTGTTCAGAATCGAGGCGAGGAGCAAGCCATGCCCTCCGCCGACATCGACGAGCCTGGTGATTCCAGAAAAGTCGTAAGCATCGACGACCGCCGCGCTGACCGCTGCGCTGAAGCTCGTCATCGCATCATTGAAGACTTGAGCGGGCGCCGGATTCTCGGCCAGATAATCAAAGTAAGCTTTCCCATAGATATGCTCGAACCCGGGTTGTCCGGACTGAACGCTGTAGGAAAGGTCGCTCCATACGCGCCAGTGCCAGTCCGAGCCAAAGAAAATCGCTAAGGCGCTCAAGCTGTCAGGCGCGTCAGAGCGTAGAGGTTCAGCCAGCGGCGTTAGCCGAAAGCGTCCATCATCATGTTCAGCGAAGATGCCAACACTCGCCAGCGCCCGCATGACGCGGTACAGCGGCCGCGCTTGCGCTCTGGTCGCTTGGGCCAACTCATCTATGCTCTTCGCTTCATCTGCGAGCAAATCAGCCACGCCGAGTCTTGCCGCAACTGAAATCGCTTGCGAAGTCATAAAACCAAAAACCATCGATATCAACTGCACCGATGGCGGAACATCCTGGGAAACTCTTTGCATTTCAGCTTCTGACATGTACTTTCCTTTCTATATCGTCAGCAATCAACCGTTAGACTCATTCGCATCCACTTCTGTATTCATTCGCATCCATCTTTTGTATATCGCATCCATTTCTAAACTCACACCGCCGCTCTCCCATACCTCTCCACAACTCCCACACACCCACACTCCCACTCCCCCACTCAGTCTTCATATGCCTCGCCCGGGCTGCCTGACGGGTGAAAAACACCCAGCAGCCGCACGTCTACAGCGCCGGTATTCTCCAGGCAGTGACTCACTCCACGCGGAAGATAAATGCTCGTTCCGGCCTTGAAGTCTGCCGCAGCGTCGTCTATCCAGACTCGACCTTCACCTTGAAGGATGTAGATCGCTTCTTCATAAGGATGATGATGCATGGGAGCGCGGCCGGATGGGATTACGCCGGCGAACTGCGTCACGTTTTGGCATCCGAGCCTGCGACTGACCAGTAGTTTGAAGGTGCGATCGCCGGCTGAGATTGGTTTCTCCTGGTCTTCGCGGACTGTGCGAAAAGGGGTCGTGTCGAGTGGGTCTGCCGTCACAGGCGACAGCCCGATTTCAGCCGCGTCATCTTCAGGACAAACTACGCTCACAGTCTCGAGTAGATCGTCGCTGCTGACTTCCTCAGCACTGTTTTCGATCTGATACACGCTTCCAGGAGGAATATAGACGCCGACACCTCGCTCGAGTGGATAACGATGACCGTCGATATAGCAAGCCCCCGTGCCTCGCACGATGTAGATGACTTCTTCGCCGGTTGGATTCCGCCGCGCAGGAGCGACCCCGGAATCGTAAGCGCTGATAATCTGCGCGATGTCGAGCGCTCCCATCGCCCGAGATATGGGCATGTGAGAGCTGCGGGTGCCTTCGCGTTCTGAATGTGGTCCGTTGTCGATGATAGCCGCACGTCCCGGAAGAATCGTCATCTTTGTTAACCCCCGTCTCCAGTGTCACAGAGAACCGGAGCGCGCCATGAAACAATGAGGTGAAGGCCGGGACTTCAAACAGGCCGGCCTGTGGTCTCTGTGACTGATCCTCGTTTTTGAGCGTCCGCCAAGTGTTATCTTGCGCTATGAGAGACCGAATCGTCCAAGCCTGAAACGCTCAATCTCCCAGGAAGTCCGGCCGGCCAGTAGAAGCTCAGCCGAGATGCGTCCCACCAGAGAGCCAAACTTGAAGCCGTGGCCCGAGAATCCAGTCACCAGCAGCACATTCTCGATGCCCGGGTGCCAGTCGATGATGAAATCATCGTCGGGTGTGTTGTTGTAAATGCAGACCCTCGTCTCGATCCTTCGCGCGCTGGTCAGCTCCGGAATGAATTGGGCAAAGAATGCGCGACAGTCGCCGATCGAATAGCCATCGACCGCGTCATTGCGCAGGTCCGGATCGACCGCCTCTCCCTTCCTGTGATTTGCGATCTTCATGGCCCCCGAGTGGTGAACCGGAAAACCGTAGTAGCCGGAGTCCAGGTCGATGAATATGGGGAAGCTTCCCACGTCGAACTTGCTCGTTGGCGCCGTTGTGCCTGGCCGGGGTTCGAAGTAGATCACTTCCTGCCGGGTGGTGTTGAGCACCCCCGCCAGATCGGGAAGCAGTTTTACCGTCCACGGCCCTGACGCTACCATCGCTCGCCCGCATTCGATCGCTCTCCCGGATGCCGTTGTGATTATGACCGTCGACTTCTTGCCGCGATCGATGCTCACGACACGATCAGCCTCAATGATCTCTGCTCCGCGTCGACGGGCGAGGAGGATCAGGGCATTCACAATCCTCTCGGCATGCAAGATGGCGCCGCTCGGCTCGAAGACAGCGTAAGGAAATGCGTCGCCGTTGAACTGCGGGAAGCGCCGGGCGGCTTCGTAACCCGTGAGCCTCTCGACCTCGAGACCGAGGGATTGCAGGACTTCAAGGGATTCTGTTTCGAATGATGGCTCGGTGTGACCCGTCATCAGCAGGCCGGTTTGGGTGAGCAGAGGCCGGCCGGTATCCGCCTCGAGCCTCCGCCACAACTTCAAAGAGTCAACCGCCATTCGCGCGTAGAGCGGATCGGGATAGGCGAATCGAAACACTTTAGAATGGTCGATTGAAGCGGCGCGTGGATTTGGCAGCGCGGCCTGGTCGATCAACGCGACAGTGGCGCCGTCGCGCGCAACCTCGCAGGCCGCTGCCGCGCCCATCACTCCGGCGCCGATGATGACCGTGTCGTAGCTCATATTCGAGAGGTAAAGAGCAAAGGGCGCGCGGGCAAACAGCAGAGCGTGTTAGCTCTTTGCCTTTTGCGCTCTGCCCCTCGCCTTCAGCGTTGCATAGAGCGGCAGATGATCTGAAGCCATCAGAGCCCGCCGGCTGCGATGCAGATTCAAACTCTCCATCTCAAGCGAGTCCTCGAAGTAGATGTGGTCCAGGTGAAGTATGGGCATCACGCCGGGGTAAGTCTTGGATCGCTGCAGGAGACTCCGTATGTCCGCGCTCTTGAGGTGCGCCGAGAGCAGTTTGGTGGTCAATCCTCGGGTCCACTCATTGAAGTCTCCCAGCATGATCCGCGCGCCGCCCAGTTCTTTGTTCTTGAGTATGGCCCGGTCCATCAGCTTCCGAGCCTGATGCCGGCGTTCGAGAAAAGCGGTGCCCAGGTGAACGTTGAATACGTGAAGCACTCCGAACCCCTCCAGATCGACGTCGGCGCGCAGGCATCCGCGACGCTCGCGTCCAACGACGCTGAGATCATAGTTGGAGGTCCCAATGAATGGGAAGCGGCTCAGGATGACGTTGCCGTAGGCCCCGCCTTTATGCCGCCGGGTTTCGCCGATGCAATAAGCCAGTCCCAACTCCTCGGCGATGAACCGCGCTTGATGGTCTTCGCGGGATCCATCGTCGACACTGACGACTTCCTGTAGCGCGACGATGTCGGCATCTATCTCGCGAAGTACTTCGACGATTCGCCTGGGGCGCACGCGGCTATCGAGCCCGCGGCACTTGTGAACGTTGTAAGTCGCTATCCGAACCCTATGCACGTTGACCTCGCCGGTTTCCCTCGTCAGCCCTGATTACTGCTGACGTTCCAGTATCCATCCCAGCCATTCATGTGCGCGCTCGAGGATGGAACGTTGCCTCCAATTCTCGTAAGAGACAGGCAGGCTTTCCTCAACATCCCGCGCAAAGTCCTCCTCGAGCCGCGCCGCCATTCTTTCATCAAATACTGCCAGGTTGACCTCGTCGTTCAACCCGAACGAGCGGTTGTCGAAGTTCGTCGAGCCGACCACGCTCCATATCCTGTCGACTATCATGGACTTGGTGTGGATCATAGAGGGGCAATACTCGTAGATCTCAGCCCCCGCCTCGAGCAACTGGCCGTACAGGCGACGGCTCGAACGTCGGGTCAGCAAGTGGTCGTGGTGTTTGCCGGGGGCTACAATCCTGACTTCAACGCCGCGCTCTGTGATGGCTCTTATCATCTCCTGGCGAACGCTGTAGTCGGGCAGAAAATAGGGCGTCGTGATGTGAATGCTCTTGCGTGCCGAGGCGAGCAGCGTTTGAAACAACATACGCCCTCGGGTTGCTCTCCCTGCCGAAGGCGTACTATCGACGATCATCGCCCGCGCTTCCCCGTCCTTCGGGCACAGCGGAAAATAATCCGTTCCCGTGAGCAATTCACCCGAAGCCTCGAGCCAGTTCTCTGCGAAGCAGGATTGGATGGCGTTGACTGCCGGCCCCTCGACGCGAAACATCGTATCGCGCCAGCGAGGTTGCTTGCGTCTGCCGGTGAGCCAGTGATCTGCGATGCCGGCGCCGCCGAGGAAACCGACACAGCCGTCGATGACTATTATCTCGCGATGGGTGCGGTTGTTGATGCGCGGTAACATTTGCCACCGGAGAGGGTGATACCACTCCACGCGTCCCCCTGCTGCAACTAGCTCCTTGAAGTAACTATTCCATGTCGCGAAGCTGCCTATGCCGTCGAGCACGATGTTTACCTGAACTCCAGCCTGGGCACGCTCAACCAGCGCCTCGACGAAGCGGAGGGCAATCCGGCCTTTCTGAAATATATAGGCTTCGATATTGATGCTGTGACGGGCCTGTCGTATCGCCTCCAGTTCCGCGTCATAATAGACCTCGCCGTTAGTCAGAACCTCGACTCGTATTCCCTCATAAATCTGCGCGTCCGATACGG
>JBGPFL010000409.1:0-5341 GCA_041483295.1 Blastocatellia bacterium
CGCCCCTACGCTCCGGCTCTTCCACACTCGACGGGTTGGCCAACATCGAACGGATCTTGCTCATCAACGTCCTGACACCTCCCCGCCCCTCAACACTAATTGCCCGGGGGTAAAGTGTCTCAGCTATCTTGGCAGGGAGGGGAATGGGCGCCGGCGATGTACCTCCCGAACGTTCCGTCTGGCATCACGACGTCAACGTCGGAGTCGAAGATGGGAGCAGTCAGCGTTACGTCGCGTCCCTTGTGAGTGAACCGCGATGGCAAAGCGCTGACAGAGCGCGCCACCGTGACCACCGTAGCCCAGAGGCGGATCATGCGGTGTTGTTGAACACGTCGCCTATTGCCGCTTACATCATTGGAAGCTTCGATTTTGAGGTCGGAAAAGCGAGCGCGCTTAGTGGATGGGCCTAGAAAACAAATTTGAATCGGAAGAACATCAGCGAATCGATTCTGTTGGCCTAGTACGCGCGATTCAAGTGGATGGGGTTCTTTAGCGGCGGCTGCTGCTCCGTCGCCGGACCATTCGGGTTGCCCCAAATCGCTCGACCGGCGTGATTATTTGCGCAGTACACTGCCGTGTAGGTTGCCTCATTCGAATCAATCTGAAAGTTGAATCTTCCTTGTTGATTCACACCAGGACTGCTCAGTACATCATTGCCGGTCCCGTATACCGGGCAAAGGCTCTTCCGCCCCGAGCCTGCCGGGCGAGTAAGTGGACCGACGGCACGATAAGCGGTGGCACTCGAGTCGGCTACTGGCCTGTTCAGTGTCGCAGGATCTCCCGATAGTATTTGACCGGGATGATCGCGTTTCCCCGGCGTCAATTGTGCTCTCGGCATTTCGGCGAGTATCACCACCATGAAAAGTGACGCAACCATCCAAGGCCACCGCTGGCGAACCACAAGAAGGCTCCAAAAATCACGAAATTTCTGCGCCATTCCGACGTGTCCTCCGCCGTTAGATTACACAGGTTTTCAGGCTCAGGATCTGCGAATCGATACATGACACGCGACCCGTCGATGACAGGATAAGTAACCCGTAGAATCTGGTTACGATCGGAGGTCGCGACATCAAAGGCAACTTCTTTTCCTGATGGAGACTCTACCGAATACAAGCCTGCGGGTACGTGCGTCCGGTCGCTCGCACGAACTGCGATGTTGTCAGGAACAACTCCAGCATCTGTATAGAACTGGATCTGGAATCTGGCTGGAAACGCCGGCGGCAACAGTTGGATGTTCAGCTCGCCTCCGTCGTTTTCTGGCGTGGTAGCTCGGACGCAGTAGTAATTCAGTCCGTGCTGACTCAGAACGGCGACTGTTCCAGAGGCTACCAGCAGGAACAGAGTCCCAATCCATGCGTACCGAGACTGAGGTTTGCTGAAGAGATACTTTACGCACAGGCTCGCAGTTGCACAAACAATTAACGACAGGAATGACATGATTACGAAGACGCGGAGGTACACGTCAACGTCTCGCAACTGCTGCATCGCGAGGACAATTCCAAAGCCTGTGGCCGGAGCGAACAGAGGACGCCCGACGGTTCGGACCGCGCGTATCACGCGTCGAGCACGCAAGGATCTCTGCGTCCTCAATCAGCTTTGAGTCCGAATGTTTAGGAATAAGCGGGGCGTATCCGGCGATGCGTGATCAGTACGTCGGGGATGGAGTGGCGCGCAGAACCGCGTCAATCTCTTGAAGAAGATGATGGTACTCTTGACTTGCAAACGCATTCTTCGGATCTTTCAGTGCGTCGCCGATCAGGACTGTTTTACCCAGCGGGCTGTACTGGTCGCAAGTCTTGTCGTCACCGAAGACTGCGCCGCAACTTTGGATAAAGAGGGTCGCCTCAGAACTGTCCTTGAAGTACTTAACTAACGGGTCACTGAGCGCGAGCTTTCGGCGTGGCCCCTGAACGTCCTTGTCCAGCTTGTAGATCGAGAGCACTTTGTCCTGAGAGGAGTACGTGGCGAGAAGCACGTAACCCTTGTCTGCAACAAAAGCTTCGCCGCCTTGCCGCTTCAACTGGTCCACCACCGAATCGCGTGCTTTGAACTGCGCTGACCACTGCGCCGACTGACTGTAAGCGATGTCGGAAGAGGCCAAAGCGAATAGACCCAACGCTGTGGCCATCAGCGCTGAACGAACGAGACGACGTCGAGTCATACGAGACACCTTAGGGGCAGAGCATGCGGTCGGCAGGCGCTCTGTCGAAGCCCGTGCCCCACGGGGCGGGTTCTGTGGCAGCTGCGCGCGTCCCATCATAGTCAGAAACGCCAGCCCCACGTTCACGGAGCAAGTCAACGAGGCCCCATCGTTCAGTCGACGGTGGAGCAAACCGAATGCCGAATACTTATCAGATTGTTTTGTAACCTTAAGTAGCTTATGGACTTATGGTTTAGACGAACGCCCTCAAGTGAGCCAAAATGCGTGATGAGTTCAGTATTAGGACGCCGACCTACGAGAATCGTTTGCGCAGAAGTCAGGGAGCGGTCACGGGCAGCGAGAGGTTGTTGACCAAGCGAGGCCGACGATCGCGCCTCCTGGCTGCGGTCGAAAAGGCTATGCACTCGCGCGCGCCGGCTGATTTTCGCCTTCAATGATTTTGCCTTCACGATCGTAAAGGCCCGCAACAGCGTGCATAGTATAAAGTAGAGTTTAAGCGAAGAACAGACGAAAATACACGGTTCGTCACGATCGTTACCTTCATGATACTGAATCTCGGTCGTCTGGAGCTTGACAATGAACCCTCGTGAGACGCGCACCTTGAAAACGCGTTTGGCGACCATCCTCGACGACCAAACCAGAGCAGCTGTCGAGCAGACGGCAAAGAGCATCGGCATTGCGCCGAATACGTACCGGAAGATTCTTCGCGACGACTGGAATCAACTGGCGAGGAAGACGATCGAAAAAGTCTGCGATAGATTCGACTTGGAGATCTCAGAACTCTTCCAACTCGTCTCAGATAACTTCTGGAAATGGTTTGAAGACGCGAACGAGTACTACATCCTGAAGAGCAAGCTCGGAGGGAGCGATCCAGGGGACGTGTACCAAGCTCGAGACGCAAAGGCGCGATCAATAGTAACGAACTTCCTGAAGGACTCTTTCCCGACCATCACTGCTCACGAAAAAACACTCGACATTCGGAACGAGGACGAGATTCTCGAATATCTGAGGGGCCACAACTGCATCGTGGTTGGAGGGCCGAAAACGAATCCGCTTACCGAGATCGTCATCTGCCGTCACTTCGGCGCGGTGCCATTTGACGCTACGCAAGCAAATCGTCGCAAACTACCATTTCGGTTCGTCTATCCGGAAGGCCGCCACCTGGGCGCGTTGGCCGAACCCTGGAATCCGAGGTTTGGACCGCGGTCGACCGTCGGCGTGTGTGATGGGAAGGCCCAAAGGCTTATCGCCGTCGTGGACTGGTTGCCAGAGCGCGACTACTTTCAGTACACAACTGGAGAGGGTCGCGATGCCGGCGTTGTCCTGGTCATTAGCAAGCCGTTTGCGACCAAGAAGAACGTGAAGACCATTGTCCTTTCGGGCTTCGGGCGAATGGGAACAGAGGCTGCGGCACAAACCGTCACAAGGGACTTCAGAGAACTCGAACCACTGCCAAACGCCCGCCACGTGCTCGGAATTCGCGAGGCGATCTTCGAAAAGTTAATCGCAGACAAAGATATGAAAACGCTGATTGATCATCGCTGGAAATATCTTGAAGGAGCGACCGGACGAAAGGTCCGACAAAAGACTGAACCGACGGTTGGTAAATCGCGCAAAGCGAATGCGCGTCGCCGCGCGAAACGTAGTTGACGCTTCCGCCGGGAGTGGCGTACGGGACTGCGCCGAAACCTACGGGTTATGCTACCGCCCTCTGACTCACACAGGCGGCGCGCGTCACTGAAGCGCGAACCAATGTGAGCCGCGTCGGTCTAGGTGCCTGAATTCGAGACCAGGATGGGCACGAGGTGCTTGCGACTACCGCAGATTCTGCACAGCTAAAGTAAGGGTGTCAAGGCGAATGAATGAAGGGCACGGCGGCTGTAGGAGGAACACCGACGCGAACCAGTTCATTCAATAATCCTCAGGCAACATCATCGTCACGCCTAGCTGTGAAGGCTGGCGCGCACTGCAGGACTCGACCCCTTTACCGTGGTGGGGTCAGTGCTGCGTCTGGTGGCGTAGTGGACGGGCATAAGACGCGGTGCCCAACCATCATCTACTGCGACTGCTTCGGCGGAGGCGGCAGCGTTATCCTCAGATGGTCGCCCTTGTCCGGCCTTCGAAGATCGCGATAGACCAGTTGGGTTGGACTCAGGCGCGCTCCAGGCTTGTCCCAATACACCGTCGACCCACCAAGTGCCTGGAGGACTTCGGCCGTGGGTCCAGGGCCGGAAAGGGTCACGGTATAGATCTGCTTCTCCGCAGCCGAAATGCGCGGGACTTCCCATACGGCAACATCGCCCGCCAGATCAGGCTTCGGACGCTCGGGGATTTCCGAAGTGAACGCACCTGGCGCAGCCTGCAGGGCCGGTGTCAGCCCCAACTGTGCGAGCGGGCGCACGCCCTTGTAACCCGTGCCCGTGGCGCTGACGACCGTGGTACCCGGAGGGACCCGGACGAAAATCGTCATGTCCTCGACCGTTGGCCCCTTCGCCCGGCCGACGTTTGCGACGGTCAGTGTGTAGATGGTGTTGGCGCCCCGCTGCGTTCCGACCGCAAGGGCGGCCTCCATCCGTACGCGTAGCCCTGCGTCCAGCATGAAGCGATAGATCTCCCGCAAGAGAACTTCCGGCAGCCGATCTCTCGAGAAGCTCCCCATTGTCCCCTTCGGGTACTTCTCGTTATGGTCATAGACCATCTTGGCGAAATACGAAAAGCCCGCGTCCTTGCTCACGCCGAATTCCGCGTCCGGTACTCCACCGGGCCGGTCATTAGCCAGGAGCCACGCACGAGGCACTAAGAGCTCGGGTCCGTGACATTGGTCACAGCCAAAGGTGCTCTGGAGCCGCTGGCCCTCTGGTGCGCCAGGCGGCGGATGCCGCCAGCGCGGCGGGCCGAGTTTTTCCACTCTGGGCAGGCCAGTGAGAAACGCATGGAGATCGGCGATGGACTGGTCGTTCACCTGTGAATCGGCGTACGCAGGCATCAGGCCCCACGGCTCACGGAGCGCCCGTTTGAACTGCGCGACGCTGAGCGCACGGCCGGCGAGATCCGGTCCCCAGCCGCCTTCACCCACGGTGCCATGACAGAACGCACACATCTGCCCCTGCCAGAAGGCCTTGCCCGCATCGGCCTTTCCTGCCGGGGCCTGTTGCGCCGGTTCGGCCTGAAGCATGGGAA
>JBGPFL010000410.1:0-5323 GCA_041483295.1 Blastocatellia bacterium
CCCAGACCGGACCCGACTCTTCCTCTGCATCGCATCGCATGGAGCGAAACTTGATGATCTTGAATACCCGGCCGTTCTTGCCGACACGCTCCTGGACGTTGTAGATCGGCCCTCTCGAGCCCTGCTTGAGGGCGAGCGCGACCTCAGCCATTATCGGCAGCGTGGCCGTGAAGCCCGCAGCCGCAAGGCCCACATTCAACAGGCGGCGAACGTGGTGGGCGAGATCGGTGTAGCGGTGCCCTCTCGAGAAGATGAGCCACGACGGACGCAGCATTTCGGTCGATATCTTGCCCGTCAACCGCTCGTAGTATCGAGCGCAATCTTCAACCGCAACCCGGCCGCTCAAGCTGAGATTGAGCAACTCTCCTGTGGGCAGCTTGCCGCGCCGATCCTCGACTGCAACCACTATTCGGTCAATCTCATGCAGTTCCACCAGATTGTACAAGTCGTCAGTCAGTCCAATGACCGAAGGGTTTATGAGGCTTTTCCCAACCAACTCGGGTTTGTCGTCCGCGAAACCGATAATGTGAAACCCGGCGTTGGAGCGCTCGAGAGTGGCGCGAGCAATCTCAATAGCCTGCTTCCCTGACCCCAATATCAGCACACGCTCACGCAATCCAAGGTGGGGATGCACCGAGCTCCATGAGACAAGGAGCCGCCACAAGGAGAGCACCGCGAACGCGAGTCCGAGGTTGACCAGAAATACCCCGCGGCCAAGAGTGAGCATCGGCAGAGCATAGAACAGAATCATCAACAGTACGGTCGCCACGCCGAGCGCCTTGGCCAGGTTTGTCAGCACCTGGCGATAGCTTCGCATCGCCGGCAGATCGTAGAGGTCGAATAGATAGAAGGCCACCTGAATCACCACACTCGCCAACAGCAGCTTGATCCAGCCGCGGTTGCTGACGATCTCATCTGCCGCTTCGTTTGTGAACCGAATATAAGCCGCGACCACTCCCACCGCAAAAAGCAGAAAGGTCTCAGTTCCTGCAACAAACAACCGTCTCATTTGACAGTCCTCCCCGGTTGCCCCACTCCAACAACCGCAACCCGGGGAGCCGGGTCGAATCCTTCGTATGATTCCCACATGACTTCTACTTCCTACTCTCGAATTAACAGCTACCTTGAACGTCGTACCGATCGTCCTTTGGGCTTTTTGTTTCGTTTGCTGGGGCTTTCGTTCTCGACGTCGGACTCGTTGAGGACGAGGCCGAGCCGGCGTTCCGGCGGTAGCAGCTTGAGGCCGTCCGTTACCGCGCTGTGGTGCGTGTGGCCTGCGCGGACCACAAACACAGTTCCATCAACCAGCGACGCCAGCCGCTGCGCTCCGGGAGACTCGAGAATAGCCGGCGAATCGATGATGAGGAGATCGAAATCGGCTTCAAGGCCGGCGATCAGTTTGTCGAAGGCCGGTGATGTAAGCGCATCGTCCCCCCCTGGGCCGTAGCCGCCCGACGTTAACATGTAAAGGCCGTTCGGCTTGGCCAGAGAGGCTACATCAGCGAGGCTGCAGCGGCCTTCGGCTATGTCCATCCATCCGCATCTCGAGTGGGGGCCAAGCACGCGGCTAAGCGGAGAAGCGCCAGGGTTGGCATCCAGGAGCAACACGCGGCCCTCAGAAGATTTCGCTATAGACCACGCTAGATTGATTGCAATCGTTGTCTTGCCCTCGCCCTCCTCGGCAGAGGTCACGAGCAGGGTCTTCAGCTTTCGACGCGCGCCGAGACTGAGCACGCGCACCGCGAGCGTCCGATAGCGTTCACAAGCAAGCGGGTCTTTGTCGTGCAGGGCCGCCCACTGGGACTCGATCTTCAAGTCACGAACGTTGAACACTATTCGCGGCTCAACGAAGACCCGAGCTTTTGACTGTACAGGGTCGGCGACAAGCGAGCGTGGCTGGTGGTCCTTGTGGCGTTGGGCCGCTGCTATTGTTTCGATCACAGCAATACGGTCATTGAACTCGAATGCCGCCTCACCCGCCTCCGGTGGCCGTTCATTGAGGTTGAGCCGAGCCGCTCGGTCTGTGGGTTCGTATGAGAGGTCGTGGGCGACTCGCTCACCTGCGCCGAAAGCCGGATGCTCGCTGTGCGCGCCAACGGGCCGGCCGATGCGATGCCCTCGGTCGTTCCATCTCTCCGCTTTCACCAGCGCATTGTAGACTCTGCCCATATCAAACCCGATCTCGCACTAGGAGTTCCTGGTCACTCGCACACGTTGGAAGAACGTCAGCCGTTCAGTCGCATCAACCTGATCCTCAGAGTCGATTGTGAAGTTCGGGCGCGCAGACGCCTGAAGCCCGGCGTGCCTCTCATCTCCGTTTGTTGATTCACGGCGAATGTAATGGACGTTGGATGCGCCCTTTGCGGCGCTCTCGTTGTGTCCGTTGTCTGGCGCATACATATGCTGCGTGTTGAAGCCCGAGACTCCGGCTGCGGTCCGCTGTAAAGTGGGCCCGAAAGGCGCAAGGTCCAGCACTCGAATCACCTCGCCGATGATCGATGGAGTTATGCGCGGGCTGGCTTCGCTGAAACCGGTCAGCAGCGCGTTATCGCAGATGTTGTTAACGAGGCGCGGAATGCCTCCCGAGAACCGGTGAATCATGCGAATGGCCTCGGGCTCGAACAGGTTGTCTTTCTGCGCTCCCGCCACGCGGATGCGCCAAAGAATGTAGTCCGCTGTCTCTCCGGCAGAAAGAGGTCTTATCGAGCACTTCAAGCTGATTCGCTGCTTGAGCTGGCGCAGTTCGGGTTGTGCCAGCAGCTCGTGGAGCTCAGGCTGGCCGCACATGATGATCTGCACCAACTTGTCGCGGTTGGTTTCGAAGTTGGAAAGCAAGCGTATCTCTTCGAGGAGGTGGGGCGGTAACAGATGCGCTTCATCGACCACGAGCACGGTGCGCAGGCCCTGTGCGTGACGCGTCATCAGCACGTTCCCGAGAAGCCGCAGGATCGCCGACTTGGAGGTTTGGGCCCGCATTCGAAACTCGCTTCCAAGAAGGTCAAAGAACTCTTCAGTTGAAAGCAACGGGTTGAAAATATAGGCGGCGAGCACCGACTGATCTAACGACTGCAGCATCGAGCGCAGAATCGTAGTCTTGCCGGTTCCGACTTCGCCGGTGACGACGACGATTCCTTTCCCGCTCTCAATGCCGTACTGCAAGTTGGCAAAGACTTCGAGCAAACTCTCCGTGCGAAAGAGATACTTGGGGTCCGGCGCAAGGCTGAAAGGAATGTCTCGCAGTCCGTAGAATTGCTTATACATGGGCTTTCTCCAAGTCCTCTCCACTCGATCAAAATGCTCAATGGCCCGATCTTTTCACCTGTTGCCGATGCGGGTGAACAGCTCTGTTACGATCAGCAGCTTCGTGAGGGCAACGGTGGCGACGACGGCGCCTGCGACGCCTGCGGCAAGCAGCATGCGAGACCGTTGCTCGATCTGCTGACGTTCGGTAGGGGCAAGCGTCGCCGGGATTGCGGCCAGCATTGGCAGCCGAGTGTAGTACTCAACGTCGCCGGCATCCTGAATTGTTCGATGACGCCGCAAGTCAAGCAGGAACACGAAACAGGCTCCCACAGCCAGTCCAATGGCTGCAGCCAGCAGTCCGAGGAGAAGGCGGCCGGGATCGTAAGGATTCTGTGGCAGGCTGGCCGGCTCTGACAGCCGGAACCGCGGCATCTTCGCGCCTCCGCCGGCTTCTTGTCGCGACTGTGCATCCTTAAGCTTCTCCACCGAGTCGTCGTAGTCTTGCTTGAGGATTCGATACTCCTGCGAAAGGCGCGTCGAGCCGGAGCTCTGTATCAACGGCCGGCTCGGAGGCGCCGTCGGCGGGCGGAGCGGCTGGGGGTTCGAGGTCCTGCGACTGATTTCGCGTCCGGTGACTTCGAGTTCGAGCTGCATTTTCCTACGCTCGGATTCGAGCGCGAGCAGTTCGCGTGCTTCGGGCGTCTGGCTGAGTGCGCTTGCGTCCTGTTTCCGCAGCTCTTCAAGCTGGGTGTTGATCGCGGCGATCTGATCGGTAATCGCAAGCACGCGCGGATGCTTGTCAGTGAGCTCCTGGCGGTTGAGCAGATTATTCCGCTGTCCTTGAAGCTCGGTGCGCCTGGAGATTAGAAGCGCGTAGGTCGGGTTGTCGCGCGGGGCCGATGTCTTCTTCTGCGAATCGACGATCTGTCGCTGGGCAGCAATCCGCTTATCGGAATCCGCAATCTGCTGCTCGAGCTTGTACTTCTGATCCTTGAGACTCTCCACGTTCATCTGCTGAGTGCGCAACGCTTCGACTGACGGTTGAGATGAACGCGGAGCAGAAGAACCCGCGGAAGGTTGAATCAGTTGCTTGACGCCGGAAAGCCAGGGCCCTCTACCTTCAAGCTCGCGCAGCTTCGAAGACAGCTCATTCGTCCGCTTCCGCAACGCATCGACTTCCGCCGAAGCGCCTGGGAGATCGTCGTGAATGCCTTCGGAAATGATACGATCAACCAGGTCTGCAGTTACTCTCCGCGCGGTCTCCGGACCAGGAGCCCGAAACGAGATCCTGAAAGCGGAGCCCTGTTGGTCGCGGACTGACTCGAGGTCGACTCCGATGTGAACGCGCACGTCGGCGATCATACTCTCTTGATTGATGCCCTTGTCGCCCGCCTGTCGAAACAGATCCTGTCTGTCAATCAACTTAATGATTGCGGCGCGATCGGTAGCTTGCTGGCGGAGGTGGGTCAATAGCAGGTCCGGCGCCTGATTGCTCCGGCCGGCAGTCTTCGATGGCTCTGCGAATATAGCTGCCGATGACATGTATTCGACGGGCATCAGCCAGATAGCTAAACCGCAAGCAACGGTGATAACCAGAGCCGGCAGGATAAGCGCCATTTTGTGCCGGTGTGCCATTCGAACGAGGTCTCTGAGGTTACGTGGTCTGGCGGAATTCATCGTTTCTACTCGTTTGAGTGGCAAGACATCCTCATATCAGAAGCTCTTCGACAAAGACTCACTTCCTTAACTGATAAAGACGGAATCGTCTTTGTCTTCCAGAATTGGGCTGATTCACCGCCCCAATCGGGCCAGCCCGCGCCGCACCCCCGAGCACGGCCGCCAGATCGGTCCGGCGAAAAGTATTGACATCGATGGAGGGTTGCTTTATAAACGGCCCGAAGCTACCTTTTGCCCCAACTCTAATCACACGCCGGCCCGGGAACCCGATTTGTACGGGTGAAGCCGGTCCCAAACAGCAGTTGGCTCTCACCAGATCACCGACCTCGTTGCCCCTTGGATTAGGATTGCGCTGCCGGACTTGAGGACTGATTTGCCAGACGCAAATGTCCAACACAACTCA
>JBGPFL010000411.1:0-5315 GCA_041483295.1 Blastocatellia bacterium
CGCTTCGAGTTGACGAAGGGTAAGGGCCGGTCGTTTATCGTTTATCGTTTATCGTTTCTCGTTTCGCCATCTCGGATGTGATCTCTCGATTTGAGTGCCGCTTCATAAACAAGAACGAGAAACGACAAACGAGAAACGACAAACGACCTGATCAGGGCTTCCACTCGCCCCGCGCCACCGGAGGAACATATGTGTCGAGGCCCTCGGGCTTGAACTCCAGCGTCCGCTCCTGCTCGGCGCTCATGTAGGCGGTCATCAACAGCTCGGTCACTTCGAGGCCGTCGTAGAAGTTCTCTTTGGGCTGTTTGTTGTCGAGGAAGCACTCGACGAAGTAGCGGTTCTCAGCCTCGTAGCCATACTCGGCGGCTTCGTTGCCGACCACCGGCATCATCCCCTGTTCGGCGTTTTGCTTTTCGACCAGGTCCTCGCCGGCTTCGCCCTGTACCCTGCGGCTCAGAAAGAGTTTCAATCCACTGTCGAGCGAGTTCATCGACAGGGAGTACTCGGGGCCGAGTAATTCCATGCTCAGTCTCAGGCCCGGACCTACATAACTCCACGAGGTTGTGGCTTCGACGATCAGCGGAGTGTCCTGCTCGTCCACGTAGTTGATCGTCGCCCGCGCGAAGTCTTCCGACGGTCTGCTGGCGTAGTCGACCTCGGCTCCCATTCTCTCCTTCAAGTCTCTTACATACTCCGGCCGCGACCACTTCAAGCTCGAGATCTGGGCGGATACCTTGGTCGGGCGAATGCTCGAACGGGATGCGCCCGGACGCGTGAGCAGATAGCGGCCGACCTCGAAGCTGTGGCACATCATATCGTTCAACACTCCGCCGCCCTGCAGCTCGCCCTGCCAGAACCAGGGCATATGTGGCCCGCTATGCTCTTCAGCCGCGCGGGCCAGGTAGGGCCTCCCGGTGAGCGCGGCCGCTCGCGTCCAAATGATCGTCTTGCCGCGTACCATGCCGGGCGAAAACAACTGATCTTCCAGGTAGCCGTGAAGGAGGCCCGCCCGCTCGACCAGCTCGACCATCCGTTTGGCCTCGGCGACGTTGCGGGCGAGCGGCTTCTCGCAAGCGATTCCCACCAGCTTGCCCTTTCCTGATTCAATGGCGAGCACTATCCGCTCCATGTTGTCCAGTCGAGTATGATTGGGGCCGCACAGCCATATGCAATCAATCTCGGGAGCGGCAACCATCTCCTCGATTGAGCCGAAAGCTCGAGCTTGGCCGACTCTGAGAGAACGAGCCAGCGCGGCCGCCTCTTCGGCATGCTTGAGATTAGGGCTCCAAACGCCGCGAACGTCGGCATCGCGCACGCCCACCCACGATTGAATGTGAAAGCGAGTGATGAAGCCGCTTCCGATGAAACCTGCCCCGAGTCTATTCTCCGAGTTCATGTATAAGCAATCCTCCCTGAATCAGGCTCAATCGCGGATGATATTGAAACAGAGCAACGGGAAAAAAGAAATGCGAATTGCGAAATGCGAAATTCGAATTTAGACTGGCAATTCGCGAATCGCGCAATTTCGCAATTCGCATTTCGCATTTCGCATTTCCCTATGATTTCAGCGATTCTTCTTGCGGCGGGCGAGTCCAGGCGAATGGGAGAGTTCAAACAGCTTCTCACGTTTGCCGGCAAGACCTTTGTCGAGTGTTGCGTTGACAGTCTGCTTGCGTCGCGCGTCGACGAGGTTGTCGTAGTCACCGGATTTCGTCACCGCGACATCCGAAATGCAATCGGCAGCCGGCCGGTCCGCGTTGCGCATAACCCCGACTACGAATTCGGGATGAGCAGCTCGGTCAAACGCGGAGTCGAGGCTCTGCCATTGGACACACAGGCGTGTTTGATCGCGCTGGTCGATCAACCTCAGATCAAGCCCGAGATCATCAATCGGGTGATAGACGCCTACCTCGAGCACCTGCCGCTGGTTGTTATTCCTAACTACAATGGCCGGAACGGCCACCCGATAATTGTGGACTTGAGCCTGAGGAAAGAGATCCTGTCAATGGATACGACTCAGGGACTGCGCCAGGTGGTACATGCCCATCCGGACCGACTCCTGCTCGTCAATGTGGACAGCGACACAGTCCTGATAGACTTCGATCTGCCGGAGGACTATCGCCGGCTGTCTGAGGAGGTATGAGCGACTGAGGCCACTGGTGGGTCATCCAACGAGCCCTCACGCCGACCGGTTGTCTGACCTGCGGCCCTGAATCCACTTCAATCCCCTGTTCAGTCCCTGCCTCTTATCAAGCGCCACAACAGCAAGAGCACCATGGCTCCGACAATTGAGAGCAAGAAGCCTGAAGGTCTCAAGGTGTACCGGTCCCGCCCTCCCCACACCAGAGTAGCAATGAAGCCACCCACGAACGACCCGGCGATACCAAGTATCGCGGTCATGAGGCAACCCATGCGGTCCTGGCCCGGCACGAGAAAACGCGCTATTGCGCCGACTACGATGCCGCTTATGATCGACGAAATGATCCAACCCAATCCCATAGTGTTCCCCCTGCTGATCTCAGTTTGGGCCCGCGTCCGAAACGACGGCGCCAGAAGTGATTACGATCCGAAGCTGGCTTGCGTTCAGGTCCTGCCAAATTTCATCAATCATTCTCGCTACTGCTGACGCTTGATGAACATGCGGCCGGCGGTCGTGCGGATAACGTCGGGTATGTTCTTGTTTGTGGACAGGCCTTTCAGGTCGCGCGTATGAATGCGGTTGATAAACCCGAGGCTGACGGAGATCGGAGTGCGGGGATTCCGGGCGAGGTTGTGAATGACTCCGTACGAGCGGGTCCAGACTCGACTGTGACCTATCTGTCGCAGCACCTCTTCAGGGACGCTCTTGAGCGCGGATATCTGCTCGATCTCCAGATCGGTTACGCGGGGGTTGCGCAGCACGGCACAGGCGACGACTCGATTCGGGTCACGCACAAGTATGACGCGCGCTTCACGGGTGCCTTTGATGGCCAACATCACCCTGTCCTTTATGCTCATCATCGCGACTTGCTGAAACACCGGGAGACGATCGGGCGAGACCTCGATGCCCTCGATGCCTTCCGCGGCGGCCTCGTCCACGAGTTTCTGTATGTCCAGGCGTTGCTCAGATGATGATGGGGAGACATCAAACGGACCGAACTCGGCTTCATACTCGCTTACCAACGAGTCGTCTATTCCCTCTTCAATCAGGCCCAGCCGCAGCAAATCCTCGATGCCCGTGATAATGACCGTGGACTGCTCGGCTTCCTCTTTTGCTCGGATTTCCGCTTCGCTTTGGTCGCGTACCCGCTGCTCGCCGGCGATCATCTGTGCGCCGAATTGCTTCTCGAAGAATTCTTCCCGAACCTCCCGTGCGCGGCGTTCGGCCTCAGGGGTGCGCACCGGGTTCTGAAGGATCGCCTCGATTATCTGAGGCGCGCGAATCAGGCTCTGCTGTTTCAGCGATATCGCCTCGAGGATGGCCGGGTCATTGCTGCGCGAGGCGAGCTGCGCCAGCGCAAGATCCGGAGTCGATCGATTGAAGATGAGCGCTTCAAGCAACTCGCGAGGCGAGCGAGTCCACACACACAGGAAGCCCAGCACATCAATCGAAGCATTAGGATCTCCCGCGATCGCAGTGAACGATTGCGGATCCAGAGCCTCAATAGTCGCGGCCGCAGCTGTCCTGACGTCTTCGTTCTCGTCAATCCCCAGGGTGACCAGCGTATCGAGCAATTCCTCGTTCGAAAGCGGCAGCATTCCTCGCGCAGCCGCCATCTTGGCCGCGCGCGGAGCGGTACCGTCCTTTATCGACTGGATTATGGTGTTTGCGATGTCGTCTCTCTCCCAACTTGGCCGGAAATGACGTTCCTGCGGGCAGCCCCATGGGTACAATGCGGACCCCAAGAGTACTACATGTCAGGATTAGATTCAATGGATAGGATCTGCGGATTTCGGATTGCGGATTTCGGATTGCAAATTTCAGATTTTCGACCTCCACAATCCGGCAACCACAATCCACAATCCGCAATCCGCAATCCGCAATCCGCTGATCCCAATTCTGTGCTATTCTCCCCACGCTTGAGCCTTATCTTGTTCCTGGGAGGTGCCACTGGTGATCGTTCCGCTCAATGAGTATGACTTTCTAAAGCGCGCTCTTGTTGCGTACGCCGCGGAAGAAGCGGTGGTCTGCGGCAACGTCCGTCTGACGTATCGCGAGTTTGGCCGGCGCGTCGATGCCTGGGCATGCACTATGCGAAGTCTCGGCGTCGAAAAGGGCGACCGCGTGGCCATTCTGTCTCAAAATTGTCATCGCGTCCTCGAAGCATTCTTTGGCACTCCGCTCCTGGGTTCTATCCTGATGCCGCTTAACTTCAGACTCTTGCCCGACGACTTCCAGTACATTCTCAACCACGGCGGGGCGAAGGTGCTTATCGTTGAAGAAGGACTCACTCATCTGGTCGACGGTATCCGCGGCCGGCTCGAGACGATCAAACACTATGTCATCGCGCATAGTGAAGGCGCAGCCCGGACCGATCCGCCCGCGGGCTGGCGCGACTACGAGACCCTGCTCGGCGAGTCCTCAGGCCACGTGCCTCCGCGTACCGAGATCGATGAGAACGAGGCGTCCGCGCTTCTCTATACGTCGGGCACCACGGGCAGTCCCAAGGGTGTGATGCTCACCCATCGCAACCTCTACTTGAATGCCATGAACTCAATATGCGAGTTCGGCATTCACGAGCGCGACGTCTATCTGCACACGCTGGCCCAGTTTCACTGCAACGGATGGGGAGTCCCATATGCAGTGACGGGGATGGGTGGGACTCACGTTGTGATAAAGAAATTTGAGCCGGCGCCGTTTTTCGATCTGGTCGCGCGCGAACGGGTGACCTTCGCCTGCATGCCGCCGACAATGATTAACATGGCATTGAACCATCCAATTGATTCGGACTCGCTGGCCAGACTGCCTCGTGGGATGAGGGTTGGCACGGCAGGCTCCGCGCCGCCGCTTGCAACCATTCAGGGCGCCCAAGATAAGTTCGGATGGCGTGTGATCCAGATATACGGCTTGACCGAAACCTCACCTTTCTTGACTGTGTCCAAAGTGAAGCCCCACATGGATGACTGGCCCATCGACCAGAAACTTCGAGTCCAGGCGAAGACGGGATACCCGATGATCGGCGTCGACATTCGAGTGCTCAATGAGCAGGGTGTCGACGTAGCGCCCGATGGCGGCGAAGTCGGGGAGGTGGTCACTCGCGCCAACGTGGTGATGGCCGGCTACTGGCGCCAACCCGAGGCGACTGATGCGGTGATCGTCGACGGCTGGTTTCATA
>JBGPFL010000412.1:0-5311 GCA_041483295.1 Blastocatellia bacterium
GCTCGAAGTTGACGACCACCGTATTGGTCGCAAGCGGCATTCGCACCTTCTCTCGCACGCGGCGCATGCCCGCCATCCCAAACACCGGATCTTCGAGATAGTCGTTTCGGATGTCTTCGATCTGTTGGCCGAACCAGATCGCGGTCTCGGTCGACCAGACACCATTGGGGTCGAAGCGGAAGCGGTCACCGTCGTTTGCCGAAGCCAAAGCGCGATAACACTCCAGTTCGTACTCGGGCGCGAAGACACCGCCCTTCATCTTGTGAGAGGTGAAGCCGAAACGTCCTTTTAGCTCGCGCGCGTGTGCAACAAGTTGCTCGACGGTTCGGACCTCACCCGTGCCGTCCTTCGGGTTCGCGTAACGAAAGAAGAGATATGAGGCGAACGGCACGCGGTCCCGGAGACGACCACCTAAAATGTCAGCGACTGAGACTCCCCACTTCTGTCCGAGAATGTCTAGGCAAGCGAATTCAAGAGCCGCCAGGATCTGAGTGCGGTTGTTGTACAACGACGCAGTCGGGTTGGCGATGAGGAATCGCATCTCTTCGAGCCTCGCCGGATCGTGGCCGACGAGGTAGGATTTCATCCCGCGAAACGCCGCTTCAGCCGACTCCCCGCCGCCGCCCATCTCGCCGAGACCGATCAAGCCCTCATCAGTCTCTACTTCGACCACAGTCCGGACAAAACGACCCCAGTGACAGCCGTTCGCATGCCTGAGCGGCGCTTCAAGGGGCACAGTGACTGTTGTAGCTCTGATATCAGTGATCTTCACTTCAAACTTCACCACGAGAGACTTGTAGTCTTGTACTCTTCGAGAGTCTTTTGCGGCTTCTCCACTCCTTCAGGAAGAGGCCTTCTGGAGAAGGTCTGGAAGTAAAGCAGGACCGAGTCCCTCCACCAGACCGCATCTCGCTCCTGAATAGCCAGCTTCTTCGCCACCTCCGCATAACGCTCCGGGTCGATCGCGCCGGACAGGGCTTGCCACCGCTTGCGCGTCGCCCGCATCCAATCCACCCCGCGCTGATAGTGCAGCGCCAACTCGTCCCACATTACACGGCCCGAACCCATTCGGTAATCCCAGGGCACATGGTGGAACCACAGCAGAAACTCTTCGGGGCAGGTGGCCGGCTTGGCGAACCGGTCCCGCACCGGCGCATGGTATTGGCTCACGGCGTTGCTGCCCGTCTGCGTGCGGTCGAACCCCAGCCCGCGCTCGTCGGCCCGATGGTAGTAGACCGGGTTCCAATCGGGGCGTGCCTCCTTGTCCCACCAGGGGGCAGGGCCGTAGTGGTGTCCTCCCCACATGATGTGATGGAGGCCGAGCGGAGTCATGTAGTCTACCACCGCTTCGTGTGACTCGAGCATGATGCGAGTGATGGCTTCTGCCGCATTGAGATCATGCGTGAAAGTCATCCTTACCCACTCACCGCCGATGCGCCGCGAATCGAGATCAGGATTCCAGGCCAGCCGGCCGAAGGCATACCAGTTCGCCTGGGCGAAGTGGTGTCCGGTCCAGTTCCGATCCGATCCGGTGTTTGCTACTCCCGCCATGCCGGTGAGGCGCTGACCGTACAGACTGCCGTCCACCACCTTGATGACGGTCGAGCCGGGGCCTTTCGCGTGAGTGTCGGAATCGAGAAACTCGCGCCACATCGCCGCCAGAAACACGAGGTGGTTCGAAAAGCCGAGGTATTCCTGCGTGATCTGCAGTTCAGGCATGACCTGCGTCTTCGGCATCGCCCCAAAGAGCGGGTGGAAGGGCTCGCGCGGCTGAAAATCGATCGGCCCATTCTTTATCTGCAGCAGCACATTCGGCGCGAACTGGCCGTCGAAGGGCTGTAGATTGTCGTAGGCCGCCGCCGCTCGGTCGTAGCCGGGCTTCGCATCGTAGACGAAGGCGCGCCACATGACTATTCCACCATGAGGGGCCAGAGCAACGGCGAGCATGTTGGCCCCCTCAGCGTGGCTGCGATTGTACGTGCGCGGCCCGGGCTGACCCTCGCTGTTGGCTTTAACCACAAAACCGCCAAAGTCGGGGATGGTCATGTAGATCTCATCCGCTTTCTTCTTCCACCACGCAGCGACGTCGGGATCAAGCGGATCGGCCGTCTCGAGGCCGCCCAACTCGATAGGGGCGGAGAAGCGAGCGGAGAGATAGACGCGTACGCCATAGGCCCGAAAAACGTCCGCGATCGCGGCGGTCTTTCGCAGGTACTCGCCGCTCAGGTTCTGTGAATTGGCGTTGACGTTGTTGAGGACCGATCCATTGATCCCCACCGACGCATTGGCTCGCGCATAGTCGCGGAGACGTTGATCCATTGTCTCAGGGAGAGCCTTCCAGTTCCACAGCGACCGCCCGGCGTAGCCTCGCTCGACACTGCCGTCGAGGTTATCCCAATGGTCCAGCACCCGCACTTTCAGCCGGGGTTTCTGACTGAGGTCAAGATTGTCGAGCGGCTGAAGAGTCTGTATCAGACGCAGAAAGTGGAATGCGCCGTAGAGCGCGCCTATCTCACCGTTCGAGGCGATCACAGTCACAGTATGCGGGCCGAGCTTCACCGATCGGATGCGGAATCCCTCCGGGCCAAGGTCCGCAAGCTGACGTTCCCATTTGAGGCCGGCAATCAAACGCGAACTCTTCGGTGTTCCTACTACCACCGCGCCCTCGCGATCGACATCCGACGTGACTGGAGCGGGGCCTCCGAGCAGTCCCGTGAAACCGTTGACAAGCTCTCCGCGAATGGCGTCCAGCGTCGCCGATCCCTGGGGCACGACCACCGAAGTGATGCGAGACCGATACACGTCGATCATCTGCTTGGGAAGCGGATCGTATCGAAGCCACAGTCGGTAGCCGTCCTCAGCTTTTGTAATGGTTCCCGCGAGCAATAGTATGACGACTGCAAAGAAATGCGAAATGCGAAATGCGAAATGCGAATTGGGAAATGCGAATTTCGAATTTCGAAATGCGAAATTGCCACGACAGATCCGTGTGAGGCGCCCAGTCATTGTTGCGGCTTTGTGTCTTCGTGGCATAAACCGGTTTTTCCGAAATCTGCCTGGTGCCGGAACTCCACAGTCGCAGAGTCGCCCCCGCGCACCAGCACGGGAAGCACCTCCGCAGCGAAACTACTCGCACAGCCTCGCATCAGAAAGGGATGAGGCACGCTACTAGAGTTGGCTTCGACCGCGAGCTGGCGACCGTCATAGACTTCTCTCGCTCAGGGATAAATGAACTCGGTCGAGAACAACCCATCGGGGTTTTTCACCTGTAGAACGTCGCCCGATTTTACGCTCTTGCCCGATTTTTTTGCAATGAGTATGGTAGACGGATTTTCCGAATCGCTTGAAACCTTCTTTTGCTTTTCGCCATTAATAAACAGCGCTGCTCCCTCCTCGAATCTCTGCCCTTCGATGAAGAGCTTCTTGCCGCTTTTTGATGCGCCTGTAATTTTCGGGCTGAGATCTATGCCGTTTTCCAGCTCTTGTTTGAGAGCAAGGTAGGCCGGCTTGACCTGATAGTTGGCGTCAAATATCAGCGCGTCGCCCCAGCCGGAGAAGAATCCCGGAATCCATGAATATTTGTCGGTGAAGCCCCAGGTCACCAGCGCCTTGCAGTTGGGTTCGGTCAGACAGAAGGTGACCGCGTCCCTGTAAGCTTGAGCCTGCTGCTGCAACTCCGCGGGTTCGGTTGGGAGACTTATTCTCACATCCATTTCGGTCATCGAGATCTCGATCCCCAGGTCGCCAAGTCGCCTGGCGTTCGCATGATGCTGTGACTCGATTCTGAACCCGTTGATTTGATGCATCTGCCAGCCGACTCCATCGATCGGCACGCCCTGGAGCTTGAGGTCCTTCACGAGGTCATGTACAGCATTGGATTTCGCATTCATGCCCTCAATTGAATAGTCGTTGTAGTAGAGCTGCGCATTTGGATCAGCCTGGTGAGCAAACTCGAAAGCAAGCCTGATGTACTCGGGCCCGATCCTTTGATACCAGAAGGAAGTTGTCCTCAGCGCCGCGGCGCCATCATCGACCGCTTCGTTTACCACATCCCACGCCTTGACTCTCCCTGCATAACGTCCTACTAAGGTGAGAATGTGATCCCTCAGAATCGCTATCACTTCATCGCGGCTGAAGTTGCCGCCGGTCAGCCAACCGGGAATCTGATTGTGCCAGACAAGGGTGTGTCCGCGCACTCTCATGTTGTTGGCTTGCGCGAAATCTACGAGCGCATCGGTGTCGGTAAAGTTGAAGGTTGTTCTTGCGGGATGCACGCTATCCCACTTGAAGGCATTCTCGGCGACGATGATATTGAATTCGCGTCTCAGCGTCTCCAGATATACGGGCTCACTTCTGAAGGGCGACATGGCCACCGCCGCGCCGATGAAGAACCCTCGCTGATCGGCAGACGTGCGCAATGGGTGAGTTTGCGCGCGAGCAACGCCGGAACACAACAGCGACACGCAAACACATAAGAAGCTGAGCCGTAGCCCTCTGCAAGTACTCATAGTCGAAGTTGTCGGGTTGAGGGGCCGCTTGTACGGCCCTTCGTTGTTTTCCGCAACGCCTAGAAGGTAACCCTCATCTGGAACTGAATCCAGCGGAGAATGTTGTTTTGAGCAGTGATCTTGGCGAAGTTGGCACTGGTGATGTCCGTGTTCGGACCTTGATAGTGCACGTTGTTCAGGGCGTTGATGAAGTCGGTCCCGAATTGCAGCCGGAGTCCTTCAGTCACCTGAATACTGCGCGCTATGTTCACGTCGAGTTGGTTCATGAAGTCCTCGCGCAACCAGTTGAGCCGCATCGGAAAGATGCGGCGATGGAAGCGTTTGGCTGGAAGTTGGTCGGCGTTACGTTCTCGTAGCTGCAGGCAGCATTGTTCGCTGAGCCGCAGATGTTCCCCATTTGTTGCAAGACCGATTGCGGCACGATTGAACGAATGCGAGCCTCGTAGGCCGAGCGGTTTGCCGCGCTGTGGTCGCGCGCCGCGCCTGGCAAGATTTTCCAGTTGAACCAGGCATCCGTTGTCCGCTCGCTGCGCGACAGCGTCAAATCGTGCGTGTCGGCGCCCCGAATTCTACTGCCGACGCGCCCTCTTAATCTGCGCGTCTTGAAAGGCGTGGCCCGGAGAGGAGAGTTCCCGGGCCACCGACGTTCAGATACTGCCGCCGACGCTCAGAAAGAAACACGCGCGCCGAAACGCCATTGGCGCGACTGGTTCGGCCCCGTGGTTCCCGTGATGAAGCCGAAGTTGGAGTTGTTGATGTCGCTCACCGGGTTTGCGAAGTTCGCGTGATTAGTCGCGTTCAGC
>JBGPFL010000413.1:0-5299 GCA_041483295.1 Blastocatellia bacterium
CGTGCGCAGTCAGCCGCGCTCCTATGAAGTCTTCGAATATCTTGAGTATCTCCTCGCGTTCGCGGAAGCAGTAGAGCAGGACGGTCACCGCGCCGATGTCGATTGCATGAGTGCCTAACCATAAGAGGTGCGAGGCAATGCGCTGAAGCTCGGTAAGAATTACTCGAAGGTATTCGGCGCGCCTGGGCACTTCGACCTGCAGAAGTCTCTCAACTCCCTCGACGTAACACAGGTCCCCTGATACGGCGGCGACATAGTCCAGCCGATCCCAGTATGGGGTGATCATCGCGTAGGTGTCCTGCTCCGCAATCTTCTCGACGCCCCTGTGCAGGTAGCCGATGTCGCAGTCGAGATCGATAACTGTCTCGCCGTCCAGCTTCAACAGGACGCGCAACACGCCGTGAGTGGAGGGGTGTTGCGGTCCCATATTGAGCACCATCTCTTCGGTATCGAAGAGGGTACCCTGATCTTTCGGACCTTTTGCCTGATCTTGCTCTTGCATACCGGCCCCGGGTTGACTCTGCTTATCTTCTCTCGCCGTACTTGACGTTGATCAAACTCGTATCGTAGTCGAGTTCGCGATACTCGATATGTTTGTCGGTCCACTCGTTATCACGATACTCTACCGGATACTCTTTTCGTAACGGATGGCCCGGCCAGTCCGGGGGCAACAGTATCCTTCTGAGGTCCGGATGGCCTTCGAATGTGACGCCGAACATGTCATACACCTCGCGCTCCAGCCAATCGGCGCCCGCCCAGATCGAGGTGACGCTCGGGCAGGTCTCCTGGTCGGCTATTGACGTTTTCACCCGAAGCATCCGATTCTTTGGGACCGAATAGAGCATCAAGACAACGTCGAACTCCTGCCCGGCGCGTTCCGGCCAGTGTACCGCCGTCAAGTCGCTGCACATATCAAACGGCAACTCTTCGTCATCGTGCAAGAAGCGGCAGAGTTCCAAGAGCGAGTCCTTCTTCACGCGAATGATCTGCTGGCCGAGCGTTGTGACCGCCTCGGTCAGGGCGCCCTCGAAACGTTGCTTTAATCGATCGATGAACGGATCGTCGGTGATTTCGAAAGTCACGGAGGGAGCCTTCTTGACCGGCGCTGGAGGCTTCGCCGGCGCCCCGGGAGGGGCCACAGGAGCCGCTTTGGGGGGACCGGGCTTTTCAGCCTCCTGGGAGATCGGAGGGCCAGCCTTCGTCCCTTCAGCACCGCCACCAGAGGGTGCCTCCTGTCCGACCCTCTCTACCGGAGGAACTGCTGCGGTCTTTTTTGCTTCGCCTTCCGACTCAGGGCCGCGGAGTTTCTCCTCGCTCGGATCTGGTGGGGCGTCCTTCTTCTCGTCCGGCATAGGGCTACCTAAAGCATCCGCGCTTCTACACGGACGCGCTGAGATCTATATCGCTCGGTCGTGACTACTTTTAAAGATAAGACTTTCCGCGGTTGAACCAAACTCGCCACTTTGTCGAAGATGCCTTTTAGCATAGCGTTGAAAGCGTTGTCAATCTGCGCTCGCGGCAGGATTATGGGTCAGGAGGGTCAGGGGTCAGGGGTCAGGGGTCAGAGGTCAGAGGTCAGAGGTCAGGGGTCAGAGGTCAGGGAGCGCGGCAGTTCGAGAAACCACAACAATCAATCTCCTTTGATCCTAAGTCCTAAATCCCAGATCCTGTCCTGGGTGCACAAGATCGTCGAGCTGCTTCTGCATCAGATCCCGCTCGCCCCGCCGGATCAGTTCCAGGCAGTTCGAATCTACTACGCGATACCACGCCGCCTTTCTCTCTTCCGGATCGGGAAACCGAACTGCCAGAGTCGCCCGCAGTTGCCCCAGAAGATCGACCCACTCTTCATACTCCGGACCGAACAGGGCCTCCAGCTTTTCGCGTATGCGGGCCGCCAGTGCGGGGCTCCGCCCACCCGTTGACACCGCGATCGATAGCTCTCCCCTGCGCGCGACTGCCGGGACGATGAAGGTGCAGTTGGCGGGATCGTCCACGACATTGACCAACAGGCCGCGCTCCTTCGCCTCGCTGCCAATCCGGGCCTGAACTGCCGGCTCGTCAGTCGCCGCAATAACAAGGAAGATTCCCAGCAGGTCATCGGATGCATAGTCGCGGAGGTCGAACTCGATGCTCCCGCTTCGAGCAAGCTCAGCCAATCCACTTGTCGCTTCACGCGTGACGACTTTGACCCGGGCACCGCACTCGAGCAAGGACTCAACCTTGCGCTCGGCGACGGTGCCTCCGCCCACCACCAGACAGTTCCTGCCTCTCAGGTCTAGAACAGCGGGATAATAGTCCAACGTTGTACCTCCCAGGATCGGCCCGAACGCTTGATTGGGTGACTGGTGTTTCATATCCTTCGGCTAACCCGTGAACCACGAGATCAACTCACGAAGCACACTCGCCAGCGCCCACTTCTGCTGTGAAGACCTGGTCTTCGGCGCCGAGGTCACGATAAATTTCGGGCTGCTCTTCGATCGTGGGTATTAGGGTCAAGTCCTCGAGCACGGTCCGGACTCGTTTGACGCTTACCCGGCTGATGAACCCGGAGAAAGACTCGTCCTCCGCGCGTTCGCTCTGGTAGAGGTTGAGCAACCGTCGAGCCGCCTCAGGTGCTCGGCGCGCGGGCACGCGCGCTACCGGCTTGGCGAAGTGGGCCTTTCCCTCTTCAGTCCGCCCTCCGATGAGCACGATGTACTGAGGCAGAGCCACGCCTTCACCCTCGGTTGACGCTCCGTAGAAGCCGATGTCGGCGATGTGATGCTGGCCGCAGGAGTTCATACAACCTGAGATCTTCATTGACAGGTTCTGGACTTCAGGGATCGTGTTGAATTCGCTTGCGAGGACATCGCCCAGAGCCTCGGCCAGTCCGCGCGAGTGAGTGAGCGCGAGTTGACAGGTGTCGGCGCCGGGACATCGCGTAATATCGGCGAGATTGTGAGCATCGGTGTGGGCCAACCCCGCCTCGGCCAGGTCGCGGTAGACCCAGGGCAAGGCTTCATCGGGGACCCAGCGCAAGACCAGGTTCTGCGATATTGCTGTCCGAATGCGCCCGGCGCACCATCGTCGCGCAACGCCGGCCGCGGCGCGCAGTTCGGCGGAGGTCAGGTCGCCAAGAGGACAGCGAATCACAACTGTCGAATAGGCGGGCTGACGCTGCTTCAGAGCATTGGTTCGCTTCCACTCCTGATAGTGGAGCGAGGGGGACCAACCGCGAGGCGATCCGTGTATATCCAGTTCTGGAGCGGTCTCTTCGACTGGATCAATGTGGAAGTCGACCAGGCCTGAACGCGTGGCCATAATCGCGCGCCGCTCGGTGATAATCGCGGAGCGCAGCTTCTCAATCCCCCATTCTCTGGCCAAGAACTTCAGTCGGGCGCGCATGCGATAGATGTGCTCGGGCCGCCGCTCTCCATTCCGGTCAAAGGTGCGAACGATCGCTTCACAGGTTGGGATCAACAGGTCGGCGGGGGTGAACTCTTCGAGGAGGGAGGCGGAGACGGGCTGAGCGCCCAGACCGCCGGCGACGTAGATGCGAAAGCCTCGCTCGATCCGTCCATTCTCCTCTCGCACGGCCGCCACCGTGCCGATGTCGTGAATCGGAGTGCGCGCGTGATCTTCTGTGCACCCTTCGAAGGCGAACTTGAGCTTTCGCGGCAGGCTCTGATTGAGCGGATTGCGCAGGAAGTATTTCGACACCGCATCGGCGTAGGGAGTTACGTCGAAGACTTCAGTCGGAGAGACTCCGGCGAAAGGGCAGGCGGTTACATTTCGCACTGTGTTTCCGCAAGCTTCGCGTGTCGTCATTCCCGATCGGGCAAGGGCCACGAGCACCGCGGGCAGGTCGCCGCGCCTGACGTTGTGAAGCTGAATGTCCTGGCGCGTGGTCAGGTGGACGCTGCGGGTGGGTGTGAACTCGTCGGCGAGAGTGGCAGTGGTCTCGAGTTGATCGGGGGTTATCTCTCCGAATCGGATCTTGACGCGAATCATGTGACGGTCCGGAGCGCCGCGGATTCCGTAAACGCCGTTCTCCAGTCGAAACCGCTTGAAGTCATCGGGGTCAGCCAGCCCGCGATCGAGCCTTTCGATTTCGTCGGCAAACCTCAGGATCTCAGCCCGGACTTCAGGTGCGAGGTCAGCTACCTGCAACCCCAAATCTTCTGCCTGGTCTATCGCGCTCATTTCAGTTCCTCCAAAAAAGCCAAAAAGCCCGCTATCGATTGTTCGATAGCGGGCTTTCAGGATCGTTGCGTGAAGTCTGGCTAAGGTCCTGCTCTCTCTCTGAGGCCCACTATCGGTCCCATGCTGTTACAAGGACAGGTACAGATGCAGACAGAGGCCCGGCAGGTCGCTACAAATTGAAGACTCATTGTTCCTAAGATTGCCATTGAGTTATACAGCCGCGACGATATCATTCCGGCACGTCAATGTCAATTACACTTTTTGCGCTGACTCAGCGAACGGTCCTCCGGGACCCGGAATGTAAGAGCGGCGGGCAAAGAGGGACGTCCGACCTGAATAAATTAATGCAAGGCGGATTCACGGCAACGTTCCTCCTTCTGGATCATTCTGGAGCCAGCGTTCGAGAGAGTCTGAGAACGAAATGCTTTGCCGGAGGGGCCTCGTGTGGTAGACTCAGATCGTGAGTCGGCCTTGCCTGTAGGGCGGTCAGCAGTTCTTTCCCCAAGAGGAGTTTGCCATGAAGACTACGCTACTCAAGCGAATGACTATTTTCGTGCTGGCGGCGATGATTGCGGCTCCCACGACACTTTTCGCCGGAGACAAAAAGCCGACTGACGACAAGAAAGCGGCGGACCAGCCGGCAGCATCGGCGCCTGTGCCAAGAGGCGAGCTCAAGGATGACGAGAACCCGATGCTCATCGGCAAGCGCAATATCAACCACGGGATTCTGCCCAACTTCTACTCTCTCGAAAAAGAGGTCAAGCTGGGTCAGCAACTCGCCGCCCAACTCGACCGCGAGGCGAAGTTCATAGACGATCCTGTGATAACAGAGTACGTCAACCGCGTGGGTCAGAATCTGGTTCTGCACTCGGACGCCAAAGTGCCCTTCACAATTAAGGTCGTCGACTCGGACGAAGTGAACGCGTTCGCGCTGCCCGGCGGATTCTTCTATGTGAATAAAGGTCTGATCCTGGCGGCCGACAATGAAGCTGAAATCGCCGGCGTAATGGCCCACGAAATCGCCCACGTCGCCGCGCGCCATGGCGTGGAACAGGCTTCCAAGGCCCAAATTATCAACTGGGCGTCGATTGGACTCATCTTTGTTGGGGGTCCGATC
>JBGPFL010000414.1:0-5298 GCA_041483295.1 Blastocatellia bacterium
AGCAGCAACTTACCCTGGAGCTTTCCGGCGTTATCCGCGTTGGACGCGGCGGCGTATTCCTGTCCAAGCGGCCAGCCCATCCACTGCTCGTTCCACCAGATCTTGTCCATGCGGTTATCATGGCAGCCGCACGCCGAGACACAGACTTTATAGAACTCCGGATGGAAGAGCAGTCCCCCAAGCGAACTCTGCCCTCCGGCGGAGGTACCGTAGATGCCGACGCGGCTGACATCGTAGTAGGGGTACTTCGCGGCCACCGCCTTGTGCCAGAGGATGCGATCCGGAAATCCGGCATCGCCGAGATTCTTCCACGCGACATCGTGGAAAGCCTTAGAGCGGTTTGAGGTGCCCATGCCGTCGATCTGCACGACGATGAAACCCAGTTCAGCCAGCGATTGCATTCCGGCCTGCGTGCTGAAGGTCTTCGGCACGAACGATCCTTGCGGGCCGGCGTAGATGTTTTCGATGACCGGGTATTTCTTCGCCGGGTCGAAGTTCGTCGGCCTGATGATGACTCCCCAGATCTCGGTCTTGCCGTCCCTGCCCATTGATGTGAAGACCTCAGGCGCACGCCAGCCGGTCTTGAGCAGCTCCTGGATATCGCCGCGTTCGAGTTCCATGAGCACTTTCTGATCAGAGGTCCGGCGCAGTTCGCTAGTCGTGGCTAGATCCACGCGCGACCACGTGTCGACGTAGTATTTCCTGTCGGACGAAACGACGACGGTATGATTTGCGTCTGCGCCGGTCAACGCCGTCAGCCCGGTGCCGTCGAAGTTGATCCGGTTGTAATGGATGAGGTAAGGGTCCTTCCCAGGGTACATACCGCTCGCCTCGAACCAGATCTGGCGCTTTTCATCGTCAACCTTATCGACTGCCCGCACAAGCCAGTTGCCCTTCGTAATCTGGTTCTTTACTTTCCCGGTCGCTCCATCATAGAGGTAAAGGTGATTCCACCCGTCCCGCTCAGACATCCATATGATCTCCTTGCCGTCAGCAAGATCATTTCGATATTTCTTGCCCGAGTAGCAGAAGAATGTCTTTGGCTCTTCGCTGATGACTGCGCGCGCGCTTCCGGTCGCCGCGTCAACTTCGATCACTCGGTAAACCTGGTGTCCCCGCTGATTGTATTCGAAGGTGACCGCGCGGTTGTCCTTTCGCCATTCGAGCCGCGACAGATCGTAGGGATTCGGGAAAAGGGCGTTATCAATCACGAGCTGCTTTCTGGTCCCGACATCAAAGAGGACGGGTTGTGGGATATCGAGCGCATCACCTGGCTTGGCATAGTCGATTGCGGAGTATTTGGGTTGAAGCTGATCACCTGGTGACGATTCGACGTACTGAATTTTGCGGTGATAGCCGGACCGCACACGAAAAGCGGCCAGCTTCGTGGAATCTGGCGACCACACGATGGACGCGAGCGCATAGTAGTTCCCTTCTGAGCCATCTAAGCTCAGCGGGAAGCCATCCTTCTTGCCTTTGGCGCGGACATAGACGTTATAGCCGTTAACTACTGCCTCCCATTTTCCATCGGGCGAAGCCTTTGGGTCAGACGGCCTGTCGTATTGCGGACCTGGAATTCCGCGAGGCGGGCCGCCGGCCTGTGTTTGGCCACGTTGGCGCTCCGCATCCGCGACAAGCTTCTTGCAGGAGTAATCCGATAGCTCGCATTTCCATCTTGTGCCATCGGGCCCAAAACGGGAGGTGGGGGGCTGGCCGTTAGGGGAATCCG
The DNA here is from genome assembly GCA_041483295.1 of Blastocatellia bacterium. Lineage (GTDB taxonomy): Bacteria > Acidobacteriota > Blastocatellia > UBA7656 > UBA7656 > DASYSA01. The sequence continues at coordinate 1,730 of JBGPFL010000414.1, forward strand.
CGATGAAGAACTCAATCGCTTTTTCGTTGTCGACAAAAGTGATTGTGTTAAACGGAAATTTCAGGGCCGTGTATTTCTGGCCTGCGGCCGCGGAGAGAGAAGCGGCCAGCCTCTCGTGATCGAAAGCCGGTTTCTTCTCGAGCGTCTCCGCGTCCACCAGCACAAATTGGTTTCCGTCTTTGACCGACTTACGATACCAGAATCTACTGGTAATGCCGATCCAGTTGGCCCTGTCCGCTATGTTGATTGCCAATCCTTGAAGTCTCTCGCGGAGGCCGCTGGCTCTTTCATAGTCGGCCAACTTAGCTTGAGCGTAAATCGATGCCGGCTGCAGCATTGCCGTCTGCATCAGCAAAAGACCCACAAACAAAACCGCTTTGCAATAGTCCATTCTCTTTTTCATCGAAGCTCTCCTATGTGAACACGTCCGTTGTCCGTTGTCCGTTGTCCGTGGTCCGTTGTCAGTCGTTACTCAGGACCTTGGTTACTAGAACCGGACAACGGACCACGGACAACGGACCACTGACAACTGACCACTGACTAGAATTGAATTTCAATCGGGCGTCCGTCGAAAACGATTTCGCGCGTGGCTTTCTCAGAAGCAAGCCGCACCTGAACATTTCGCCGGAGCGGCGGCAGCATTCGCGATCCTGCTGCAAGCCGCAACCCCAGTAGGCGCCGGCCATCGTTCCACACTATTCTGATTTTCATCCATTCTCCGCGGCGATAGTTAAACGTACTGCCGTCGTCTTCGTAAAGCGTGAAATCGCCATCGGCGCCGGGATAGATCGATAGCGTCAGCGGCCCATCGACTCTCTCACTCGTATACTGTTTGACAGGTCCGAGAGGAATGATAGCCCCACCTCGCACGTACAACGGCATAGTAGAGAGGTCGACCGGCCGATCGATCTCGCGCCCGCCCTGGACCTTTTCCTCCGTCCAGAAGTCGTACCAAACACCGCGCGGGAGGTAGACACGCCGCGACGTGGCGCCCTTCTCGGTCACCGGCGCCACGAGGATATCGCGGCCCCACAAGTACTGGTCGCCCCGCCCTACCGCTGCCGCGTCGTCCGGATAGTGGAGCCAGAGCGCACGAATAATCGGCATGCCGGTTTCGTGACCTTCGCGCACCGCAGTGTAGAGATAAGGCATTAGCCGGTATCGCAGCTCGAGGTACTTTCGGCAGATCGGCTCAACATCGGGATTGTGCAACTCACTCGGATCAGGATTTGCGGCGCCTCCGGTGTAGTTGGCGATTTCGTCCGGCGCCAGCTCGCCCGTGTTCCAACCCCAGGGCAAGCGGAGGTGCCAGGTGCGGCCGTGTGCGCGAAAGAGCGGGCAGAAAGCGCCGAACTGAAACCACCGCACGTGCAGCTCCCCAGTGTACTCCTTAGTCGGCACAAACCCGCCAATGTCGGTGCCCCAATACGGGATACCGCTCAGGCCGGTGTTGATGGCGATGGGCACGTGCGTGCGCAGCGTCTCCCACGTCGAGTACACGTCACCCGACCAGAGAAACGCAGCATAGCGTTGCATGCCGGCGTGGCCGTTGCGATGCAATGCATAGGGCCGCTCATTGGGCCTATCCAACTGCGGCCCTTCGTAGTACATCCGATTCCTCGTCAGCCTGGAGGCCGCATTCAACGGGTCGCCTTCATCGGGCCACCAGCCATCCACTCCGAGCGAAAAAATCCCGCGATGTATATTCCAGTAGCAACCCGCTTCTTCCTCATCGTAGCGCGCCAGGTCACAGCGGTCGCGCACGCTGCCGCGCAGAGAGCGTGCGAGAATCACCGCATGGAGCACCACACGGAAATTGAGCGCGTGCAACTGGTCGAGTATCGCTTTGGGATCGGGGAATACCTCGCGATTGAAAGTGAATGATCCGTTGGTGGCGTTCCATCCCGAGGGCGTGAAGCCTGTTCCAAGATAGATGAGCGCATCGCAGGGCAGCTTCTTTTCGCGAAACGTCCTCGCAACGGAGAGGACCGCTTCAGGGCCCGCGAGCGTCCTGTGTGATTGCTGGTATCCGAGCGACCACAAGGGAGGCATCTCGGGGTGGCCGGTCAACCGAGCGTATTCCGCCATCACTTGTGCAGGCTCGCGGGCGGCCACAATGAAGATATCGAGAGGCAGCGCCGATGTCGGACTTCCCGGATCGAATCGGCCTTCCTGCCCACTGAAATCGAAAGCGCCCAACGGCTGGTGAATGAACATAGCCCAGGCGCCCGTTCCAATCAGCCACTGAACCGGCACTCGTCCCCCGTGTGTCCGCAGCCGGTAGCCACCCTGCCCGCTCCTCATGCGATCAGTGGAACCGCGCCGATCAAACTGAGGTCCTCCCTCGCCCAGCCCCAGCAGCGGCCCACTCCCCAGCAGAAAAGAGATTGACCCGGTCTGAGGATCGACGCGCAGTTGTTGCACCAGGCGACCGTCGCTCGCCTCGACGCCGATTGTCAGGGGATCGGGTGTAAGCTTTACGAGCAACTCACCGCAGCGAACGCTCTCGCCTCGGGTCAGCGACGTGAACCACCTGGCCGGCTGCACCGCGCTCTGCTCAGCCAGCGAGCCGTCGGATCCCATCGGCTGAGTCCTGGCGTTGTCCACAGGCGCAAATGTCATGCGAACAGTGTGCGCGCTGACCGGAGAGACCCCAACTTTGAGGGAGCGCCCGGCAACCCGAATTCCGGCTTCCTGGACGCCGAGTGCTCCGGCGCCCAGGGCAGCACCCGCTCCTGCCGAACCGAATGCTCGGAGCACTTCCCTGCGAGAGATAGGCTTGCTCATTTGATGAAAGGACCTCGCCTTAGACGGTCAGCTTAATGTTTTATCGAAGACAGCTCAAGTAAGACATCGAAAACGGGGGCTGTCTTGTACGACTATATGGTTGCTGGAATGTGGTTAGGTAGCGAAACCGGCGTTGCGGCGCTGAACGTCCGCGCTTCCGGACGCCAACAACCGCACGCGAAGTTGCGACAGGTGCTTCTATCGAGTATGCTGCACTCGGAATTCATTTAGGCGCCTCCGCACGAGGATCACGTTTCGGCCAATGCGAAGAAAGTTCGTGCTCAGGAGCCACAAAGCTCTCAGGTGATCTTGATGGCAAACGAAGTGTCTGGTGTGGAATATCGCACCGAGAAGATCCTGCAGGAACTATTGCGCGATGGCGAGGTTGCGGTCGATATCCTGGCCAGGCATCTCAACGTCTCGGCTGCAACCATCCGGCGCGACTTGACCGAACTGGAGAAGCAAGGGCTGCTGCGGCGAAGTCACGGGGGAGCGGTGGCAGTGGCGCCAATGATGTACGAGCCCTTCAGACACGTCTCCTCCTTCCAAGAACAGGAACAAAAGTGCGCCGCCGAGAAACGAAGGATCGGACTTATGGCAGCCAACCTCGTTGCGGATGGCGAGATCATTGCCATTGGCGCCGGGACGACCACCACCCAGGTCGCGCAGAGTATTCGTCACCGCAAAGGCATCACTGTGCTAACCAACGCCGTCAACGTGGCCATGGAGTTGAGTCACCGCGCTGAGATCAAAGTCTCAGTCACGGGCGGGTCCCTGAGCGG
>JBGPFL010000415.1:0-5289 GCA_041483295.1 Blastocatellia bacterium
GGCCTCTGTTAAACGGAACGACGGGACCCAGGATTTGTCGACGGCGGAATCCTAAGAATTGCGAATTTCGAATTTCGAATTTCGAAATCACAAATTCGCAATTCGCAATTCGAAATTCGCAATCTGACATGCTTGTTTCCGATTTTGATTTCGACTTGCCCGAGCGCCTGATCGCGCAGGAGCCTGCCGCCCAGCGTGAACTATCCCGGTTGCTCGTCGTCGATCGCGCCGCCGGAAAGTTTGGCGATTCAATCTTCGCGCAGTTGCCGGATCGGCTCTGTCCCGGCGACGTGCTCGTCCTCAACAACACTCGCGTCTTTCCTGCCCGCCTGATCGGCCGCAGGCTTAGGACGACTTCGCGCGGCGAGACGGTTCTGGGCGGGCGAGTCGAGATATTCCTCGTTCGCCAGATCGAGCCGCTCGTTTGGGAGGCCCTGGTACATCCAGGCAGAGCGCTGCTGCCGGGCGCGAGAGTCGAGATATCGCGCGGAAAGCTGACTGCCGAGGTCGTCGAGTGGCGCGAGTCGGGGCGACGCATCGTTCGCTTCGAGACGGCCGATGATTTCGACAAGTTGGTGGATAGAATAGGACGCACGCCGCTCCCACGATACATCAAGCGTTCTGAAGAAGACCGCCTCGACGCCGAACGCTATCAAACCGTCTTTGCGCGACGGCGCGGGGCGGTAGCTGCGCCAACGGCCGGCTTGCATTTCACCGAGGAGCTGCTCGATCGCATCAGAGCGCGCGGCGTTCAGGTCGTCGAGATAACGCTCCACGTCGGCTACGGGACGTTTCAGCCGGTCAGAGTCGAACGAGTCGAGGATCATCGGGTCGAAGCGGAGTCTTATACGATTTCCGACGAGGCCGCCGAGCAGATCAACCGCGCATTGGCTGAAGGTCGCCGCATTATTGCAGTCGGCACAACCACGACCCGCGCCCTCGAATCCGCCGCACGGAGAAAGGATGAAAGGGCGAAGGCGAGCGCGGGTGAAGCGGTGAATGAATCAGAAACGTCACCCACTCGTCTTATTTCGCCCGGTGCCGCAACCACCGATCTGTTCATCTATCCTGGATTCGCCTTCCGCTTTGTTGGCGGGCTGATAACCAATTTTCATCTGCCCCGCTCCTCGCTGTTGATGCTGGTGTCGGCTTTCGCCGGAAGGGAGCTGGTCTTCGAGGCGTACCGCCACGCGGTCGGGCGTGAGTATCGCTTCTACAGCTACGGCGACGCGATGCTGATTCTGTAGTCAGGCCGAGTCGCCCGGTTCGGGCAAGCACGTACTGAGGCTCCACGATCCGCCGAGCGTCTGAACAGCCGAATGCCTTCATGTCGGTTTGGCCCGCCGGTTGATTTGCGCCGGCGGTTCGTTGCTTCTCCCAAGCGGCAGCAGTATCTTGTTCTCCTTATGCGTCTAATTCCCGCTCAAGTCAGGACTGGCTGGAACTGGTGGTGGGGTTTCGGGCTGCTCATTGGGGCGCCAGCGCTGGCGCTTGCCGTGCTGGGGCTCAGAGCTGTCCGAACCGAGCGCGTCGACCGAGAGCGGCAGTTGTTGGAACAGCAAGCTCAGCTAGCTCGTGTTGCAGACTCGGCGCTCTCGAGTCACTTTGCCGAGCTCGCGCAACAACTCCGTGATCAGGATGCAAGCGATGAGACGGGCGTCGGTGCCGGTTTCACTCCTCTTTCACTCGATCGAAGCGGTCAACTAACTTTCATTCGAGATCGAGTCTACTCCGGTGAGACTGGCGAGCGGTCGCCCGAGTGGCCGCAAGCCATCGAGCGCCTGATCGACCAAGCCCAAGCCGCTCAGGCGCAGCAACGCACTCGCGAAGCCGTTGGTCTCTATGGGCGGATCCGAGAGATCGAGCCCAGGCTGCGCGATTGGGCTGACCTCTGCGCGGCTCGAATAAGATCTGAGAACAGCGACCAGGCAGCCCGCGAGATGATCGCCAGCACTCGTTGGAGCCAAGCTCAAGGGCTCAGCCCCCTGGGGCTGCCGGTCGCGTTGGTTACTTGCGCCTACTCCGATCTGCCGGGCGTAGAACGATCGAGCTTCGTCCCGTTGCTCGAGAAGACGTTCCAGGGTCTGCGGAGCGGGCAATGGTGGTTCAGCTATGAGCAGCGCGTCTTTTACGATCGCCAGCTTCGCAGTTGGCTTGAGGCCGCCGGGACCGGATCGCGCTTTACTGAGGATGTCCGTCTCCGGGAGTTGGCGGCCATCGAACGCATCGTACGCAACTCGCCGCCTGTTCGACGCGACGTTGTTACGCACGTCTTCGACCGAGCAGAAGATTGGGCCTGGCTGATTATTTGGGCGCCGCAGGATCGCGGCTCAGAGTCGCGCTTGGGTCTCGCGATCTCAGAGACCGAGTTGACTGAACTCTTCGACGAAGTGTTGAAACCGTTGCTCGTTGGCATGCCGGCCAGAGTTGCCATACGCGACGATAAGGGCGGCACCCTGTGGGGCGAGTTCGCTGACGCGCGGCACGTCGAGCCGCTGAGGGTCGTGCCTGAATGGGAGCTGGCTTTCAGCGGTTCGGGCAGTACAGTATGGAGCGACCAGAAGCGGCTGCTCTGGTACGGATTCATTCTGTTGCTGGTGGTGATGCTGATGGCCGGAGTTGGGATGACGGTTTGGGTAGTGCGACAGGAGGCCGAGCTTGCGCGCATGCAAAACGAGTTCATCTCCGGAGTCACCCATGAGTTCAAGAGCCCAATCACCAGCATCCGCCTGCTGTTGGAACGTCTCGCGGGCGGCAAGCTCCAGTCGGCCGAGGCCGCAGGCGAATATCACTCAGCTATCGATCATGAGATGGACAGGCTCGAGCGACACGTCGATCGCTTGCTCGAAGCGCAGAAGATTCAGGAGGAGCGCAGGGAGTACCACTTCGCTCCGACTTTGCTGATCGACGTAGTCCGCAGCGCCATTGATGATCTTGAACCTCAGGCCCGGGCACGAGGGATCACCCTTGAATCCCGATTCGACGGTAAGAATCCGGGAGTCTCCCTGGACCGGCCGGCACTCACGGACGCCCTGGAAAACCTGTTAGACAATGCGATCAAGTACTCGACATCAGGCACTCGGGTCTCGGTTGTTGTGCGCGCGACCGACAGTCAGGTCTGTGTCGACGTTTGCGATGAAGGCATCGGCATCAGCGGGGATGATTTGCCGCGCATCTTCGACAAGTTCTACCGCGGACGGCGAGGGGATCAGCACAGCGCGCGTGGCACGGGGCTTGGGCTGGCGCTGGTCAAGGCTACTATAGAAGCGCACGGCGGAACGATCGAGGTGGTAAGCGAGCCCGGCCAGGGCAGCACGTTTTCAATCCGGCTGCCAATGGACGGTGCTGCGGAGAGAGACTCACAACGTTAACGAATGAATCCGACCGCGGTTACGTCCCAATGATTGGGAGCTAGGCAAGGCCACTCTCCACTGAGTGCAGGCCGACGCGATTCGCTGAAAACCGAGAACTGAAAACTGATTACTGACTCATGCCTCGCATCCTCATAGTCGATGATGAACCCTCGATCGTGCTGGCGCTCAAGGACGAGTTCGCCTTCGAAGGCTTCGATGTAGACTCGATTGGCGACGGCCCGACCGCAATCGAGAGAGCCAGAGAGTTCAGGCCGGATGTGCTTTTGCTCGACCTGATGCTTCCGGGGATGAACGGCTTCGAGGTATGCCGCCGCCTGCGTAGCGAGATGCCGGACCTGTGGATCATCATGCTCACGGTTCGCGGGCAGGAGGTTGATCGCGTGATGGGTCTCGAACTCGGCGCGGACGACTATGTGACCAAGCCGTTCTCGCTCAGAGAGCTTGTGGCGAGAGTCAAAGTCGGGCTGCGACGCAAAGGTAACAGCGGCTTACCACAAGCTATCAAGAGATTCGGTGACCTCGAGATCAACCTACCTGCACGCCGAGTCTTGAAGAACGGACAAGAAGTCCCGCTCACCCGCAAAGAGTTTGAGATCCTGGCTCTATTGGTGCGGCGCGAAGGCGAAGTAATCACGCGCGATGAGTTTCTCGACGAAGTCTGGGGCAAGGACGTGTTCATCACCCACCGAGTGATAGACACTCACGTAGCGTCCTTGCGGAAGAAGATAGAAGACGACCCGAACAATCCCAAGTATATCCTCAGCTCACGCGGCATCGGCTATAAGCTTGCCCAAACAAGCCAGGAACGCCAGGACAACGACAGTTACTCTTCCACGTAAGCAATCTGCCGCCGATAATCACAATAGAGCAGGATCTCGGTCAGGATATCCTTAAAGCCCACAATCAATGCGACCTCATCGGTTTGGGCGAGATAAGCGAATATCTCCATCTCCCTGGTCCGGTGGCCGGCGTCATCTTCGAGGGAAACAGGCTACCTTTCCCACCTTGACGGCGATGGCACACTCACGTTTTCCGACAATGCCAAAGATTTCGTGATCGGCTAGCTCTACTCTTTCGAGCTTATTCCAGATGAATGCAGGCAACACAGAGATTGGGGCTCCGGTATCGACAATCGCGTCGTAAGGTTTCGTCCACCCGGTTGGCGTTCTGAACTGCACTGCGGCAAGCAGCCGGACGACTTGCAAGCCCGGCACTTTCCTTTCCAGCTCCGGGCTTTTGAGTGTCTTGAGCACGGGGTTAACTCGCATAGATGTTGGAACCGGAGTCTACGTAATAGACGGGGATCTCGGTCTCAGGCCTACCCGTTTTGCGCTCCGCTTCCCGCTCAACGGCATTGCCCGAAGTGCCGTAAGCGACGACCTGCTCTTGGTAGATGGCCACCCATTGGTTGCGATATCGTACGAGCAGTTCTGAGTGATGATCGCGAGCCCACTTGAGATCTTCCCAGTAGCGTCTGTCCATTGATTCCCCTTCGTTGATCGGATTCTAACTTTCACTCCCTCTGAAAGCAATGTTTTCGGTGTTCGTGTCGTACAGGTGTTCGGGCGCGCAATTGAGGAAGACAACTCCGTGGCCTCCCGACTTGGGTGCAGGCTTGGGCTGCGACTCGATCTCTTCCCGCTGCGAGAGCTTGTCGCGAGAGTCAAAGTGGGGCTCCGGCGCAAAGGAACCAATGGCTTGACACAAGCAAATCAAGAGATTCGGTGAGATCGAGATCAACCTTCCCGCCCGCCGCGTCTTGAAGAACGGACAAGAAGTCCCACTCACACGCAAAGAGTTCGATATCCTGGCTCTATTGGTGCGGCGGGAAGGCGAAGTGATCACGCGCGACGAGTTCCTCGACGAAGTCTGGGGCAAGGACGTGTTCATCACCCATCGAGTCATAGACACTCAC
>JBGPFL010000416.1:0-5287 GCA_041483295.1 Blastocatellia bacterium
CATCGCCCGCGATGTGACTGAGCGCGAGCGGATGCAGGCGATGGTTTCGGGCCAGAATCGCGTCCTGGAGATGTTGGCCCTGGGTGCGCCGCTGTCAGAAGTCCTCGATCGACTGACGCAGCTTGTCGAAGAGCGGGCGGATGGGGCGCTCTGTTCCGTTTGGCTCGTTGATGACAGCGGCAAGAGCCTGCAATTCGGGGCCAGCCATAGCTTGCCCCCGAGCTACACGAGTGCGTTGAATGGAACAGTCATTGGTCCGCGCGCGGGATCGTGTGGCACGGCCGTCTATCGGCGCGAGCCGGTCATTGTAACCGACGTCGCGTCGGATCCACTCTGCGAAGCCATCGCGGAATTGACCTTGAACCACGGACTGCGAGCTTGCTGGTCCACGCCCATCTTCTCTTCAAGTGGGGATGCTCTCGGGAGCTTTGGGGTGCACTTTCGGGAGTCTCGCGGTCCGACCTCGAGTGAGACGACCTTCGTCGAGATTGCCGCACACGTGGCCAGTATCGCGATCGAGCGCACTCGGGCCGAGAAGGCAATACGGGAGAGCGAGTCACTGTTTCGCTCGTTGACCGAGACGGTTTCGGCAGGTATCTGCATCTACACCGGCCTGACCTTCGCGTATCTGAACACAGCCGCGGAGGCGATCACCGGATATACTCGCCAGGAATTGATGTCTATGAACTTTGAGGACATCATCCATCCGGATTGTCGTCAGGACATAATCGGGCGGGCCGAAACACGTCACCAGGGTGACCAGGTCCTCAATCGATACGAGACCAGGATCCTGACCAGGAGCGGGGAAGAGCGCTGGGTCGATATCACCGCAACGCGAATCCGCTTTCAGGGTCAGCCCGCCGTGCTGGCAACCGGCTTTGATATTACCGAGCACAAACGTGCAGAGACATCGATGCGGGAGTCCGAAGAGCGCTACCGGCTGCTGTTTGAGCGAAACCTGGCGGGCGTCTATCGAAGCACATTGGATGGCAGGCTTATCGACTGCAATGATGCAGCCGCCCGCATCTTCGGATATCAATCGCGAGAGGAGGCGCTCTCACACTCGCTTTGGGACTTTTATTTCGATCCTGCCGACCGCGAGGCAATTGTCAGGCGGCTTATCGAACAGGGCAGCCTCACCAACTTTGAAGTCTGCTCGCGCCGCAAGGATGGCGGAGGCGTCTGGGTGCTCGCAAACGTGAGTCTGATGAGGGACACCACGGGCACCCCTTCGATGATTGAAGGAACACTGATCGATATCACCGCTCGAAAGCTGGCCGAGCAGGCGCTGCAGGAGAGCGAAGTGCGCTACCGCTCAATGTTCGACAGCAATCCCCATTCGATGTGGGTCTACGACGCGGAGGGTCTCTCCTTCCTTGCGGTGAATGACGCTGCGGTCGAGAACTACGGGTACTCGCGTGAAGAATTTCTCGCGATGACAATCAAGGATATTCGACCCGCGGAAGATATTCCCGCACTTCTTCGAAGCGTCTCCGAGGCCCCTGTTGCGGATAACGCAGGCACCTGGCGGCACCGGAGGAAGGACGGAAGCATTATCGATGTCGAGGTCTCTTCTCATGCGCTGGACTTCGGCGGCCTGCCGGCTCGGCTGGTGCTCGCGAATGATGTGACCGAGCGCAAGCTCGCGCAGGAAGCGCTGGAGCGGAGCGAAGAACAGTTCCGCTCGCTGGTTGAGGACGGCTCAGACATCATCATGGTGATCGAGGCGGACGGAGGCATAAGCTATGTTAGTCCGTCAGCAATGCGTGTGCTCGAATATGAAGCCGAGGAGCTATTCGGCGCCAACGCCTTCCAGTTCGTCCATCCCGAGGACTTGTCCCTGGTACAAGACTCTTTCTACCGGACGGCCTCCGGGCCGAATCGAAACATAGCCATCGAATTCAGAGTCCGTCACAGGGACGGATCCTGGCGGACACTCGAGTCGATGAGCCGGCCCATCGCAGACAAGTCCAGGGCTCCGGCAATTGTAGTCAACTGCCGCGATATCACCGAGCGTAAGCGGGCCGAGGAGGCGCTGCGCGAAAGCGAAAGGAAGTACCGCTCACTCTTCAATCGCATCGCCGACCCGATCTTCATCTTCGACGCGCAGACCCATCGTTTCCTGGATTGTAACGAAGCGGTCCACCGGGTCTACGGCTACTCGATTGACGAGCTGCGGTTAATGACGCCGTTCGACCTTCATCCGCCGGAGGACTTCGGCCGCGTCGAACGGAACATCGGCGTTCACCTTACGAAGAGCGGCCGCCGGATGGACGTGGAGATTCTCTCAGACGAAATAGATTATCAGGGCTGCCGCGCCTGGGTCAGCATCGTCCGCGACATTACCGAAAGGCAGCGAATTGCCGCGGAGGTACAGAAGGCGAAAGATGACGCGGAAGCCGCCAACCGTGCAAAGAGTGAGTTTCTCGCCAATATGAGCCACGAGATTCGCACTCCGATGAACGGGATCATCGGCATGACGGCGCTGGCGCTTGATACCACGCTGACGCAGGAGCAGCGCGAGTACCTGAACATGGTGAGACTCTCGGCTGACTCGCTGCTGGATGTTATCAACGACGTCCTCGATTTCTCGAAGATCGAAGCAGGCAAGATGGACCTCGATTTGGTCGACTTCGAGCTGCAGGAGAGCGTGGGGTATGCAATGAAGGCGCTGGCGGTCAGGGCGAGGCAAAAAGGTCTCGAATTAGTTTACGCCGCGAGCCCTTATGTGCCGGGAAGACTCCGGGGAGACCCGGGCCGGGTTCGGCAGGTGCTGGTCAATCTGGTCGGCAACGCAATCAAGTTCACTGATTGTGGCCGAGTGGCGGTCGACGTGCAGGTTGAGGCCCAGGCAGCCGGCGAGGTCTTGCTGCACTTCTCGGTCAGCGACACCGGAATCGGCATTGCCCCGGAAAAACAGAGAGTTATCTTCGAAGCCTTCGCGCAGGCGGACGGTTCCACGACGCGGAGGTACGGCGGCACCGGGTTGGGTCTTGCGATCTCGACTCAACTTGTAGAACTGATGGGGGGGCGCATATGGGTTGAAAGCCCCGCCGATTGCGGATTGCGGATTGCGGATTGCGGATTGGCGAATCCGGATTCCGGATTGGGCAGTGTTGAATCCGCAATGGTCAATCCCCAATCCATGCTCCCCAATCCGCAATCCGCAATCCGCGATCCGCAATCTCCCGGATCCACGTTTCACTTCACAGCGCGGTTTGGCGCAGGCGCGGGCACAACGGCGGCTCAGGATGAATTGGCACCCGGTGTAGAGGGGATGCCCAGGATCAGCCGGCCTTTGACCGTTCTTGTGGCCGAAGACAACGCCGTCAATCAAACTCTTGTGTCGCGACTGCTGGAGAGGCGCGGCCATACAGCAGCAATTGCAAGAACCGGCAGTGAGACACTGAAAGTCCTGGCGGAGGAGAAGTTCGACGTCGTTCTGATGGACGTTCAGATGCCGGAGATGAATGGCTTTGAGGTCACGGCGGCGATACGCGAAACAGAACGGACAACCGGAGGTCACATCCCGATCATTGCCATGACTGCTTACGCGATCAAAGGCGATAGGGAGAGGTGCCTTGCGGCGGGCATGGACGATTACATCTCCAAACCGATCAAGACCGTCGAGCTGTTCCAGGCGCTTAACAACGTGGTCTCGAGGGCGGAGCGGCAACCGGCGCCAAGCGGAATCCTGAGGGATGCCGGACTGGCGAACGAGATGGCGAAGCTGTTCCTGGAGGACTACCCGGGCCGGCTGGCCGAGATAGCAGAAGCCATCGCCCACTCGGACTGCGGAAGGGTTGAACGAGCCGCACACGCCCTGCGGGGCAGCGCGGCGAACTTTCAGGCCCGAGAGGCCGTTGAAGCGGCTTCGATTCTGGAACGTCTGGGAAGCTCCGGCGACCTCTCCGGCGCGGATGAAGCGCTCGCGTTGCTCGAGCTCGAGATGCAGCGGCTGCGAGCGTCGTTGGTTGGGTTGGAGGATTTGAGCCGGCGCGGAGAACAAGGAAGGTCTCAGGATCTGCGTGCCTCACGAAGCAAAGGGTAAACTGCCGCCCCTTTCTCTCGCTCGAGGTGGCTCGGCGAGGCCATCTGATTGACACCTCATTTCAGAGACTGTGTGAGAATCCCAACCTGCCGGTTGGGGGATTGCCTCGACGAATCGAGGTGTGAATAAGAACACGCGCTGCCGCGACCTTGAGTCCGAGTCTTAGTCCAATTGCAGCCTGAGCTACCGCATGGATCCCTCGAGAAACTGGACGATTCTTTCTACATAGAGCTTCGACGCGGCCTGATAGGCATGCCCATGTACGGCCGTCTCCTCACCATCGACTATTAGCAGGTCGCGCTTTGGGCTCGAGCACGCGGCAAAGAGCTGCGAGGCGATCTCGGGAGGCATTCGCTTGTCCTTTGCTCCGGCAATAAAAAGGATCGGCCGGTCTCCGATCTGCTTCACTGCCGCAAGGGCGTCGAGCTTCTCTCCAGAAAATCCGGCGCGGTGCTCGATGAAGAATCTGAGCTCGCCGGCGAGCGGGAACGACGATACGCGAAAGAAGAGCTTAACGTGATGATCGGTTGTATCCTTGAATGAAAGAAACGAGCTGTCCGAAATCACGGCTGCGACCTCGGGTGTTTCCGCTGCGGCTAACAGCGCAGCAGCCGCGCCCATCGATATTCCAAAGAGGGCTATGCGGTCTTCCGTGTGAACTTCCTCTCGCAGGAACTTCACCCCTGCCTCCGCATCGAGCCGTTCGAAATACCCGAGGCTGACCTTTGCATGCCCGCTCTCTCCGTGATTGCGCGAGTCGTACAATAGGGCCCCGTATCCCAGCTTCCACAAGTCGACCGCACGCTTCAGCAATTCACGTCGCGAGCGAAACAGACCGTGCGAGTAGATAATGGTGACCTTCTTGTCCTTGCTTGCCAGCAGCCACGCACTAATGTTCACTCCGTCCGATGTGTGAAACTCCACATCTTTGAACTCCGCCCCGAAGGTGGCGGGAGTCTCGGTCAGTTGCCGGTCCATCGGCCGGGTGCCCGCATTTGTCACCAGGAGGGCAAACAGGTACGGAAAGACGCCGAAGATCAGCACGATGGCCAGCACGATCAACGTGATGGTCACGCGCTTCAGTATTCGGCGCCATCGGCGCGGCTTCGATCGCGGAGATTTCGAGGTGGTCATCCTTTTCTCCCAATTAAGCTTCAGAGGTCAGAGGTCAGAGGTCAGAGGTCAGAGGTCAGAGGTCAGAGGTCAGTGATCTCTGTGCTGCCTGACAACAACTGG
>JBGPFL010000417.1:0-5279 GCA_041483295.1 Blastocatellia bacterium
AGAATCTGCTCAGAATGATCTGAATGAGCGCCGCTGACGTGCGAGAAGAGGTGTCCAGGGCCACCGACCGGATGTCCGCCATAGGCACCCGAGAAGCCAGCACGACACTGCGAACGGTCTTAAGCGAGGCGACGCATGCTCCAGGCGCTACCTTGAGCCCGGAAACTCTCTGGTACTCAATCACAGGGATCAAAGCGGCATCCGCGCGGCCTTCGTCAAGTAGCTCCGCACATCGGGCGGGCGAGCGGTCAGACAGAAAGGTGCATGAGTTCTTCTGTTCGCCGCGAACAAAGCTATAACAAAGTGGAGCTGCGTTTAGATAGCTGGAAGCCGCAATGCATGGCTTGGTCATAAGTCGAAATTCATGAGGGGCACAGCGCGGAGCACGTGGTTTGTCCGCTGCCTGACACTGGTCCTGGTTTGGAAGACTGTTGTCACACGCTTGCCGACGCGGCTCTATGTTATCCACAGCAAACTGTGGATAACCCTGTGGAAAAGAGGCCCGTTCCCGCTGCAAATTTTTGAAATTCACGGACTTCTAGCACATTGCACACATTTTGTTCAAATATCAGTCTCGACTGCAAGCTTAATTATTTCTTGGTTTGCGGGAATGCCCCCAGTACTTTCGGCCTTTTTTGACCCGGTCGAGGGGCGTTGTGTAACGGTGCGTTACCCAACCTGTGCAAAACTCGTGAGAATCCCCGAAAAACAGGCCATATTCAGCCTGTCCAGGAGTGTGCGAGCCGATTACTACAGCCGTGACTCCTGGTCCTCTTCAAGCCTTTGACCAACCCGTTCGCGAAACTCGTACGCCGCCGAGAGCACCTTGCGAGGCTTTGCCCCTTCGGCAGGGCCTATGAACCCCTCGCGTTCCATGGAGTCCAGGATCTTGGCAGCCCTTCCATACCCGATCGAAAGCCTGCGCTGCAGGACTGATGTTGAGGCTCGGCTCATGTCGGTCACGATTGCCAGCGCCTGGTCAAAGAGATCGTCGCGCTCGCCGCTGAACCCCTCGGTCTCCTCGGCCTCCTGTTCGCTCATTGTCACCTGCTCGTTATAGCTCGGCTCCGCCTGCCTGCGAGCGTGGTCGGCGATCCGCTTCACCTCAGTCTCGTTTACAAAGGAGCCGTGGACGCGAATCAGACGCGCAGAGGCCGGAGGCAGGAAGAGCATATCGCCCTGCCCCAATAACGCTTCCGCGCCGTTGGAGTCGATTATGGTCCTCGAATCCACCTTGGAGGAGACCCTGAACGCTATGCGCGAAGGGAAGTTGGCTTTGATGATTCCCGTGATCACATCGACCGACGGCCGCTGAGTCGCGAGGACGAGGTGAATGCCGACGGCTCGTGCCATCTGAGCTAAACGCGCTATCGATGTTTCAACGTCGCCGCGCGCGACCATCATGAGATCGGCAAGCTCATCGATTGCGATCACGATGAAAGGCAGCGGTTTGAGCGCATTGGGATCCTCTTCTTCCCAAAGAGTGGGGTGCAGCAACTCTCTTACTTGCCGGTTGTATTGCTCGATGTTTCGCACTCCCAGTGCGGCCAGCACCTTGTACCGGCTCTCCATCTCGTTAACGGCCCAGCGCAACGCGTTGGCCGCGCGCTTGGGGTCGGTGACGATCGGAGTCAGGAGGTGCGGTATACCCTCGTAGAGGCCGAGCTCGAGGCGCTTCGGGTCAACCATTATGAATTTGACCTCTTCGGGAGACGCCTTGTAGAGGATCGAGCAAATGATCGTATTCAGCGTGACCGACTTGCCGGCCCCGGTTGCTCCTGCGATAAGCAGGTGCGGCATCTTCATCAGGTCGGCCACATACTCTTCGCCGTTTATGGTCTTGCCCAGGGCGATAGCGAGCCTGGAAGAGGGCTGCTGAAATTTGGGAGACTCGATGACGTCGCGCAGATAGATGAGTTCGCGATGAGCGTTGGGAACCTCGATGCCCACAGTGGACTTGCCGGGTATGCGGTCGATGCGAATCGACTCGGCCTTGAGCGCCAGGCAGAGGTCCTCTGCAAGGCCGACCACGCGATTGTACTTCACGCCGGGATCAGGCTTGAACTCGAAGGTTGTAACCACCGGACCTGGATTGATGCGGTGGATATGGCCGGTGACGGCAAACTCCTTGCACTTTTCTGCCAGGATGGTCGCGCGCACCCGCAACTCCTCCTCGGCCTGTTCGTGATGCCCTATCGGAGTTTCAAGCAGGTCAAGTGATGGTAATTCATACCGAGATCCGTAGGCAGCGTCGGCTTGCGTCTTGCGGCGTCCCGATACTGGCTTGGCCCCGGCCGGTTCCGCCTCCGTCTTCTCCAGAGAGGCGGTGCGCACGATCGATGCAGTCGAGATCATCTCGGCCACATCCGGATCCATGGTGATCTCCGGAGCCTGACCAGATCTCCCTTGCTCGATTTTCGCTCGGTAGGCCCGAACCGCGGCTGCGCCTTCCCCGCGCGCGGAAGTGGTTACCGCGACCGGTGAGATCGCGGGCTCGACTATTGGCTCAGAGACGACTCGCGGTTCCGGATAGGCAGAAGGTACGCCCATAACCGAAGACTCAGACGGACCGGGATCAATTGCCTCGGCCTCCCTGCGCCGGCGATCTTCTTCAGCTCGGCGCCGGTGTTCTTCCGTGAGCAACTCGCGCGCTCTTTCTTGCCGTTCCTGTTCGTCAAGCCGGCGTTGTTCCTTTTCGACGGCTTCTTGCTTCCGGCGCGTCAGTCGTTCAGCCTGGTGCTCGTCGGCGAGGAGGTGCCACTGTTGAACCCAGTCCATGCACTTCGCAGTCAGCCTGGCAAATACAGGGGGAACAGCTTTGCGCCTAACAGTGGTGGAGGGAATTCTGGATCGCACCCACTTGACTGTCGATGAGAGCGAAACCTCCATCGTGACCATGAGCGTCAACACAGTCGCGACTCCGAGCACTATTGCCGCGCCGATCGTGTTCAACAGTCCGGCAAGCTTCCCTTCAACTATGCTTCCGACCAGTCCGCCGTTGTCGTGCCTGGTGAGAAGGTTAATCGGGATCTTGGGGAACAGCGCCAGAAAACCCGAGAGCGCGATCAACAGAAGAATTGCCCCAGCGGCCTTGAGCAACGGCATCGCAGCGCGATCGGAGAAGAATATTCGTATCGCAGTCAGGATCAATAAGATGGGGAGTGCCACAGAAGCCAGCCCGAAGAGTTGAAGGAACAGGTCCGAGATATGCGCGCCCACGACTCCAATCAGGTTATTGGGGGCGTGTTTCGGGCCGGCCAGGTTCCAGCTCTGATCGGTCGGGTCGAAGGTTACCAGACTGAGCAGCAACAGAACGGCCGCCGCCACGAGTACAACGGCCAGCACCTCGTTGGCCAGAGACCTGTTTCCCTTTCCTTTTGTTCGCGACCTGGTAGTCATTACGCTGCCCGCGAAAATTCAACCCGAATCTTACAGCATTACAACGCCGAGTAACACGAAATAAGTTCTGCCGCGCCTGAGCGGTTAAGCGGCCCCGGGCGCCTCTCCGCGCGCGGCCTTGCTCTTCAGAAGCAGGTACTGTTTGATGAACTCGTCTATATCGCCATCCAGCACGGCATCGACGTCAGATGTCTCGTGTTTGGTCCGGACGTCTTTAGCAAGGCGGTACGGGTGCAGCACGTAGTTTCTGATCTGCGACCCAAACGAAATGTCGCGCTTGGTTTCCTCCAGTTGCGCTGTCTCTGCCTTCCTCTTCTCAAGTTCAAGCTCGTAGAGCCGCGACTTGAGAATGTGCATAGCCACTTCTCGGTTCTGATGTTGAGACCGCTGATTCTGACACGTGACCACGATGCCGGTTGGCAGATGGGTCAGTCGCACAGCCGAGTCCGTAACATTTACATGCTGGCCGCCGGCGCCGGACGACCGATACGTGTCGACGCGCAGATCCTTCTCCTGGACCTCGACCTCGATGTCGTCCTGGATGTCCGGATAGACGAATACAGACGCGAAGCTGGTTTCGCGGCTCGACCCGGCGTTGAAGGGGCTGTGCCTCACCAGCCGGTGCACCCCGGCCTCAGCCGAAAGCAGACCGTAGGCGTACTCGCCTTGTACCGTAAAGGTCGCCCCCTTGATGCCGGCTTCCTTGCCGGGCTGTTCGTCGACGACCTCGGTCTTGAACCCGTGCCGCTCGGTCCAGCGCAGGTACATCCTGAGCAGCATCTCGGCCCAGTCTTGCGCATCGGTCCCTCCCGCGCCGGCGTTGATGGTGACGATGGCATCACGGGTATCATTCGGGCCCGAGAGCAGCATCTCGGTCTCGGACTCTTCAACTTCGCTCGCGAGTTTGGCCAGCACCGTGTTCAACTCGTTCAAGGACGCTTCGTCTTCCACGGCGAAGTCAAGCAGAACGGCGGCGTCGTCAACGTAGCGCTGAAAGCGGTCCGACCTCTCTATAGCTGTTTCCAAATGGCGCCGTCGCCTGAGCGCCCTCTGCGCGCGCTCCTGATCGCTCCAAAAGTCGGGCTTGCCGGTCTCTTCTTCAATCTTTGCCAGCTCCTGCCGTTTTGCTTCGGCGTCAAAGAAACCTCCGCAACTCGGCAGCTCGCGAAGCCAACTCCTCGTACCTGGATCTAGACTCCTCAATCATCTTCTGAATCTCTTCCTTTCCACTTCTTGCTCATTCCAGCCCCCGCCGCCAGAAGCGCGCTGATGCCCGCGCACGCACCCGCCAAAACATCGCCGTGACGAGTGTAAAAGGTCAAGTCGGAGCCGGCCGCTTCTTCTGCCGTCCTGACTTGCCACCGGCGCATCGCTCGCTCAAATATCGCGGTTTCGCCGTCGACGTATCCGTTGGCGGATATTTCAGCCGAAAGACCCGAGTTCGTAGCACGGATCAACTCGATATCATTTTCCACAGCGCGAAAGACCGCGTGCGCCAGGAACTGACGCGGCGCAGCCGTCGGACCAAACCACGCCTCGTTCGAGACTTGCACCAGGGCTGAAGCTCCCTGCCTTCGCATCCGCCTCGCAATATCAGGCCGGGTGGCTTCGAAACAGATCATTGTTCCCAGCGTGGTCTCTCCGGCCGCCATCACTGTTGTGTCGCCACGGCCTGCGGTCACATCAGCCACCAGCGCCGGTATGCGATCCATAAACGGAATCACGCCACGCGCGGGAACGTACTCCCCAAATGGCACGAGCGCGATTTTATCATAGCGAGAGATCCGCTCACCAGAAGGCCCAATCACCATAGCGCTGTTGAATACTGTTTCGGAGGTGTCGTTCTCGGAGAGGTAGCCCCAACTGTTGATCAGTAGGTA
>JBGPFL010000418.1:0-5265 GCA_041483295.1 Blastocatellia bacterium
CTCGAGTTGGGAGGCGATACGCTACCCGAGATTGCTCTCAGTGTCATGGCCGAGATCACGCAGTTGCGAAGGGCCGCCTCTATTAATCCCGCCCAAAAGGTGAAGACGGCAACTCTACCGGTCGTTCAGAAGGCCGAGCCGGCTGCAAAACCCCTTGCCGCATCGGGCGAAGCCAGGGACCCGGTGTGCGGTATGGTCGTTGAAACAGCGGGCGCACGATACGAGTCGAGCTTCGAGGATAAGGCCTTCTACTTCTGCTGCCTTCGATGTAAGGAGACCTTCGACGGGTCGCCTCAAGAGTACCGAACTTAACGCGCACTGCTCTCCATCAGAATCAACGGCATAGGACGCGGAGGATCGCAGAGGCGGAGAAGAAGTCACAGAGCGCCTCGATTAGATCCTCAGAAAGCGCTCACTGGACTTACGCCGCGCCTCATCAATCCGTTAAACTCCTTTCGCAATGAGAAAATTCATCTCTGGGTTGATTCTCGGAGCGGGCGCTTCGAGCAGGCTTGGACAGCCTAAACAGCTCCTGCCGTTCAAGGGAACCACGTTGCTCGGATGGGTCACCGCTCAAGCCGGGCTAGCGACCGATCTCAACGAGGTGGTCGTCGTTCTTGGCCGCGCGGGAGACGAGATACGACAACGAGTCGATTTCGCTACAGCAACAGTCGTCGACAACCCGGTCTTCGGTCAGGGATGTGCATCTTCATATCGGGCCGGTATCGGCGCGCTCGACCCGAAGTCCGATGCGATAATGATTCTCCTCGGTGATCAACCCGGTGTTGGTCCCGAAATAATAGATCGTGTAGCTCGGGAGTGGCGCGAGGTCGACAGCCACATTGCGCTCTGCTCATACCGCGGACGAAAGGGTCATCCGATGATCTTCGCCAGGCCGCTGTTTCATCAACTTGTTGGGCTGCACGGGGACAAGGCAGCCTGGAAACTCGTAGACGCAAACCCCGATCTGGTCCATGAAGTCGCGTTCGACCTTCCCTTCCCCGAAGACATAGATACGTTGGAAGACTTTGAGAGGCTTACAGGATCACAAGAAGCGGCGAACCAGCCGGAGTAGGGTCGCAGGGATCACAGATTTGAAGTGAGATCGAGTCATGTTTCACTTATTCGTGTCGTGGCTTTCACGCAATATTCGTAAGTGCCCGAAGGGCATGGTATCCAGCGGCTAACGAGATGAGGTCAATGTGAGAGAAGAGGTTCGAAGGATCCAGGAGCTGCTCGAGCAGCAGGCCTACGTCACCGATGCCGCAGTCGCCACGTCGTTGTACCTGGCGATGGCGCTTGGCAAGCCTCTTCTGGTTGAGGGGCCCGCGGGCGTGGGTAAGACCGAAGTCGCGAAGGTGCTCGCAAGCGCCCTGAACACGAATCTAATACGCCTCCAGTGTTACGAGGGCCTGGACGCCAGCACCGCGCTATACGAATGGAACTACTCAAAGCAACTCCTCCACATCAAGTTGCAAGAGTCCTCTCAGGGCAGCGCGGCCGAGACTGAAGCCTCCATCTTCAGCGAGGCCTTCCTTTTGAAGCGGCCGCTGCTTCAGGCCATAACAGACCAGACGCGCCCGCCCGTCTTGTTGATCGACGAAATAGATCGAAGCGACGAAGAGTTCGAGGCATTCCTGCTCGAAGTCCTTTCGGAGTTCCAGGTGACTATCCCGGAGATCGGCCCGATCAAAGCGATTCACCTTCCGCACGTCGTGCTGACCTCGAACCGATCCCGCGAGCTATCCGACGCACTGAGGCGGCGCTGCCTATACCTTTGGATCGATTATCCGACGTTCGATAAAGAACTGGAGATCGTTCGCACCAAGGTCCCGGCAATCAGCGAAAGCCTCTCTACCGACATCACACGAGTGATCCAGACGGTCAGAGATCTGAAGCTGACCAAGATTCCCGGCGTCGCCGAAACGCTCGATTGGGCGAAGGCGCTCGTCGCCTTGAACACGACGCACCTGGACGCGGAAGTGGTCGCCGAAACCAGCGGCTGCTTCCTGAAGGACGAGGGGGACATCCGAAGATTCTCAGATGAGATCGAAGCCGGCCGCCTGAAAGTGATTCAAGAATAGGGCGGGTCAGGGGTCGGGGCTCAGGGGTCAGAGGTCAGGGGTCAGGGGTCAGGGTCGAGGCGGCCGTGGAGGCCGTCCAGACCAAGTTACTAATCACACGGACTTCAAAGGAATGCTGAACCACGTCGCATCAGCCGGACCAACCATAGAATCCACAGTCCTCTTCTGCAGAGCGTTGAGAGAGCGCGGCCTGGCGGTGACACCTTCCGAGGCGGTCGACGCAGTTACAACGTTGAGCCTCGTCGATCGCGATGATCGACGCGAGGTCTTCCTGAGTTTGAGGAGCATTCTCACATCACGCGTGGAGGACTTCCCGGTCTTCGAAGAGTTGTTCGATGCCTTTTGGGGGCGGTCAGGCGAATCTCCGCAGCCCAGGAAGCTCGTAGAATCTCCGCGCGATCCCAACAAAGAAGGTCGGGTTCGTCTCTCTTCATCCTCACCCGCACCGAAGGGGCTTCCCTATTTGCTCGAGAACTGGATGCCAGCCGAATCACCCGTTTCAGAGTCGATCGATGTGCCTGTCGCGAGCGCTGCGGAGTCCTCCTCGGAAAAGGACTTCAGTGTTTTTGCCGCTGATGAACTGGAAGAGATCGCTCGGTTGTCGCGGAGAATCGCCAGGAGGCTCGCTGCAAGTCCAAGCCGCCGGTGGAAGCCGGTGAGACGCGGCCCGAGAGTCCATATGCGCCGGACGCTCAGGCAGTCCCTGAAGACGGGGGGCGAGATCATCGAGCTCTCGTTCAAGCAGCGAAAACAGAACAAGACCAGACTGGTCGTGATATGCGATGTGTCGGGTTCGATGGATCTATACAGCCGCCTCCTTCTTCAGTTCGTATACGGGCTTCAAAACAGCTTCGCGCGAGTAGAGACATTCGTCTTCAGCACGGCGCTCGAACGAATCACCGGGCACTTGAAAGACGCCTCCTACGCGCGGGCATTGGCGCGTCTGTCGGCGAACGTTCGAGGTTGGTCGGGCGGCACGCTCATCGGTCCGAGCATCGCCGCCTTCAATTCGGAATGGGCCAGGCTGGCGGATAGGCGCACCATTGTCATCATCCTGAGCGACGGATGGGACACTGGCGAGCCGGAAGAACTCGCGGCGTCGCTCGCGACGCTGAAGAGACGCGCCGGAAGGTTGATCTGGCTCAATCCCCTTTTGGGGAGCGCGACATATCAGCCGCTCACTCGGGGCATGCAGGCGGCGCTTCCACACATTGACGTTTTCGCGTCTGCACACGACTTCGCCAGCCTGCGCGCGCTGGAGCGGCACCTCGTCTTGTGAGCTTGATTATGGAAGAGGTCTTCGATCAGATCGAGGCACTCGGCAAGACCGAGAAGCGAGTAGCGATGGCGACTCTGGTAGCCACCCGCGGTACCGCGCCCAAGAAAGAGGGCGCCAAGATGTGGGTCGGCGAAGGAGGCCGCATACTGGGATCAGTGACCATCGGGGGATGCGTGGACGCGAGAGTGATCGAGGATTCAGAGGAAGCCCTCGGTGGGTCTGAGTCGCGGCTCTTTTCACTAGCGCTCGGCGAGGAAGACGCCTGGGAAGGCGGCTTCACCTGCGCCGGGACCATTCAGGTCCTGATCGAACCCTTGGACTTGACCGATCCGGAAAGCCACCTGTTCAGGCTGTACCGCGCAGTTGATGCTCAGCTGAAAAAAGGAAGATGCGCAGTCGTGGCGACGCGCCTGGATGACCCGGCGTCAAAGCTCCTCATCTTCGAAGACGGAGAGTCGGCCGGTAGTCTGGGCGACTCGTCGCTTGATGTCGAGGCCCGCTCGACGGCAAGCGACCTGATTCGGAAGCGAGCTTCTCGGACCGTGGCGTTAGACGCGGCCGCATCATCTATCGATGTCTTCTTCGAGGTGCACGGACCGCCCGCGACGTTGGTCATCTTCGGAGCAGGACATGTCTCTATGCTGCTCGTGAGCCTCGCGAAGGAGCTTGGATTCAGGACGGTCGTGGTGGATGGCAGGCCGCGCTTCGCAACACGGGAGCGTTTCCCGGAAGCGGATGAACTACTGGTCGGAATTCCTTCCGAGATCGCGCAGACGTTAACATACAACTCGTCGACCTTTGTGGTTCTCGCGGCGCACGATTACAAATACGATATTCCGGTCCTTAAGAAAGTCTTGAAGACTGAAGCCGCTTATATAGGAATGCTGGGCAGTAAGCGGCGGGGCCAGGCAATCCTGGAGTTTTTGAAGGAGAGCGGCATGACTGCGGAGATACTGGAGCGAGTACATGTGCCGGTGGGCCTGGACATCGGCGCCCAGACGGCGGCCGAGATAGCCTTGAGCATCCTCGCTGAAGCGGTTGCGGTTAAGTCGGGACGGCGTGGAACACCAATGAGCGACGGGGATAAAGTTGGACGATCTCGCGCGACTCCGTAAAGGGTGTTCAGGGTAGGGCCGCCGTGTTGGATGAACATATGGATATTCACTTCAAAATAGATGACCGCGATCTACCCGCTGCACTCTTTCTGAATTTAGCCCAGCGTGTCTGGCCGCGTAGTTACAACGCAGCACTTGCTCAGCATGCGTTAGGCCGCACGCTAAACATCACTGCCTGGGACGGCGACAATTTAGTGGGGTGCGTGCGCATCCTTACGGATGGATTACTTCTTCGGGACTATCCCTGAAATCCTCGTCGATCCTGCGTACCAGGGAAAAGGGATCGGGCGGCAACTGATGGAGATTGCATGGGAGAATTCGCCGACGTCGCTGTTCTTTGGCGCACAGCCGGGCAATGAAGTTTTCTTTGAGAAGCTGGGCTACGAGCGCAGCATGATTTCGTATGTAATGCGCAAGCCCAGGCCGGAAGGATCTGAACCGCAATAGCCAACCAGCTGGCGAATATCTGTGAGATCTGCTTGCCCCAGTAAGACGTGTTTCGGCTGAACTGCGCGCTGAGGAGGCACAACTGAAGTTAGTTGAAGGACGAAGTCGAGGATGTGACTTGCAAGCGAAGCCCGGAACCACCTTCGCCCCCCGGACCATAGGAAAAGAGCTCGAAACGCTCGCCGCCGTCCGTCAGGCGATAAACATAGTCATTGCCCCAGGGATCAACTTCGTAAACCCCATCGACATACGGTCCCGTCCAGTAATTCGGCCCTCCCCCGGCGCCGAACTTTGAAGCTGCCGTCTTCCGCGTGAGGGCTGCGATCCCCTCTTCGTCGTC
>JBGPFL010000419.1:0-5246 GCA_041483295.1 Blastocatellia bacterium
CAGTCTTTGGCCCCGAATTTACGGGACTTTGCGAGGAAGGGGGGATAGCCGAATGACTGCCCGGCTAAAGAGACGACCAGCCCGGCGACGAATATGAGTGCAATCGAGACTTTCATTCTGTTCACGCCTTGCTCCTGTCAGGTTGAGAAGTCGTTTCGCGTTCCGCGTCTCGCGTTCCGCGTTTGTGTTTCGCAGTCTCCTTCCTTGTATCGCGAACCTCCAGCGCGAGAACGCGAAACGCGGAACGTAAAACGCGAAACGCGTTTTTATCTCGCGCAGGTCAACGCTCGGCCGCCGTCAATGCTCACCGTAGCACCAGTTATCCACTCCGCTTGATCGGAGGCGAGAAAATAGATCAGCTCGGCTATCTCTGAGGCTTCGCCGACCCTGCCCAATGGGTGGGTCGTCTTGCTGTGTTCCAGAAATGCCTCATACGCTTCGTCCTTCATCCCGCCCGAGCGATGAAGGCCGCTCACTACAACTCCAGGATTCACAGCATTGACCCGGATGCCCTTTCCAGCGAGCTCGAGCGCCGCGCATCGTGTGAGCTGGTCGACGCCCGCCTTGCTGACACAGTAAGCCAGTACCCCCGGAAATGAACGAAGACCCGTCACGCTCGACACGTTCACGACGTTGCCGCGAGACCGCTCAAGATGCGGGATAGCGAGTTTCATCAGGTGAAAGACCGACCGCAGGTTGATGTTCATCATCTCGTCCCAGAGCCCGAGAGAGGAGGCTTCAATGTTACCGCCCTTGAGGATGCCGGCCGAATTGATCAACACATCGAGTCCGCCCAGTGATTCGACGGCCCGACCAACGCAAGATTCGGTCTCTCTTTCATCCGAAAGGTCTGCCGCGATAGGTATGGCGCGGCTCGCTGATCCTTCGGCCAGGCTACTCAAAGCCTCCTCACGGCGGCCCATCAGCGCAACCCTTGCGCCCCGTTTCAAAAAGAGATCCGCGGTTGCCCGTCCGATCCCGCTGGATGCCCCCGTCACTATCACCCGTTTGCTGGTCTCTTTTTCAGTCATAAGCCCGACCACTCAGGTTAGTGTGACAACCTGGCGCCTCTCGATGAACTCGCGCGACTATAGAACCAGTTGTGAGGATATGTCAAAGCGTGACAAGTGATGCGTGATGCGTGACGCGTGACGAGTGATCCGTGACGTTTCAGCATCGCACTTGTCACTCGTCACGCATCACGCATCACTCGTCACGCCTCACGCATCACTTTGCCACTTGAGTTATGAGTTGTGATCGGGCGAACTGGATGTGTGGAAAGTAGCCCACGGCTTGCTGAGGTAGCCCACAGGGGGGCGCCGGCCGAGGAAGTCCACGTCGACCTGGTTTCCCCCGTCGACGATCGAATCGATAACCGGTTCCACGCGCCGCACAATTGCAAAGACTTCGTAGGCTGGGTCGCCGTGGTCGTGCTGGCGCAGTTCGGCCGGCAGCGGCAGGGTCAGTTGAAGTACGGAGCCATGCGCAACTCGGCGGCGGATTCGAAGCGATGCGCCTGTCCGGCTGACTTCAACGGTTCTGGCGATTTCGTGCCACTTTCCCTGGGTCTGGTCGTAGCCGGTCACGCTTGCCGCGATGCACAGCCTCACGCGCTCGCGCCTTGGCTGCTGGTCCAGCAAGTAGTCGTACTCAATCCTTTCGACTACATTAAAGAGAGCCGAGAAGGCGTCAGAAACTTTGTTGAGCGCGCTGTCGACCCTGGCCAACATCTGATCGTTGACCACCAGGCTGACTGCGTAGTGGGAGGGGTGCAGCAGGGTCACGGCCTGCTGGTGTGCTTGCTTGACCTCGTCGGGGGTGGCCGAGCGCAGTAATCCCAGGACCTCGTAGTGGGTAGTGGCTTGCTCAACTCGCTCCAGCAATCGGTCGAGCTCTATATAGCATCCCGCCGCCACTTTCTCGATGGCGTGCCCGAGCTTCACAGGCTTGCTCGATCCTCGTTGATGACGCTTCACCGGCGCAACCTGGATTTTTTGCAAGATATCGCTTGAAGTATTCTCTGTAGGGGTAAGGAGCTTCGTCTCAACGGCAACAAGAAGATTATGTACTGCTTCTCATATTTGTCAACGGTGTTGTCTGATAAGGTGTGTGATCAAAAATGAGACACGGGTTAGCACTGGAGTGGCTGAATTCCCCAATCGGGAGGTTGAGGATCTCTAAGTGCGACCTGATGGGTTGCACGAAGGCCGCGGTACTCACGCTCATCATCTGGGCAATCTCCCTCTCCGCCATCGGCTACGGGCAGTCCGTCGAGGCAGGCGATGTCACCTCTTCGCGGCCTCAGGCGCAGCAATTCAGGCTTGGCCACCTCGGCTTCAGCGGAAACGTTCATACAAAAGTGTCTCTTCTTCTTTGGTTGATCCCTCTCAATTCCGGAGACCTCTTCGACCAGTCAAAGTGGGAGCTGGGCATCGATCAAATCAACCGGCTGGGACTGTTCGAGCCGGTCTCACCGTCCGATGCCGCCTTCACCTTCGACTACTCGAAGTCTCTTGTGGATGTTGAGTTGAAACTGACCGAGCGGGATCGACAGCGGATCGACGTCAGCGGAGGCGGCGGTACTACGGGAGGCGTCACCGTGGGGCTGGACTACTCGAACATAAACTTGAGCGGTATCGGGGATCGGCTGGCAGCCCGAGTGCGAGAGGGTAACCGCGAACGGAGCTTCGGCGCCGACTACTCGATCATGCTCTTGAGGAAGACCCCGATCAATTTAGACATGTCGGGTTTCTACCACAGGCTCGAATTTGTCGATGCCAGGACCACCGAGCAGAGCAGGGGGCCGTTGCTGATCGAACGAACAGCGGGCGCCAATTTCGGCCTGTCTATTCCCGTGGCCGGTTCGCCTTACAGAATCGGATCTACCTCCCGCCTGAACCTTCTCTACTCATTCACGAGGACGAATCTGACGGATAGGTTCCTTTCGCAGCCGGGCGGTACCGAACAGGCTCTCGAGCAAAAGGGCATTCGGATAGCGTCGATCACTCCTGCTCTTGTGCACGACACGCTCGACCGCGGTTTCGATCCGAGCACAGGGCAGCGACTTGTTCTTGCGGTGGAAGTCGGCGCGCGCTTTCTGGGAGGCAGCATGAACACAATCAAGCCGGCGTTCGACTATCGCCGTTTCTTTCCGCTCGGCCCGCTGGAAGATCGGGATCCCGGCAGCAGTCGAGGGCCACGCGTTGTCGGCTTGCGCGTCCGTGCTTCGCACATCTCCAGTGCCGGCGTGCGCTTCAGACCTGAAGCGCTCTCTTCGGTCGGCGGTGTGCCGATCTTCAAGAGATTCTTTCTCGGCGGACAGCAGGAGGTGCGCGGGTATGATGTGAACTCGATTGCTCCTCTTGCGCGGGTCGAGCGCAGCGCGATTCAGAACGGGGAACAACCTGTCCTGCTTTCGAGTGAACTGCGCCCGATTGGCGGAGACACCGACGTGGTTATGAACGCCGAATATCGGGTTCCGCTCGTTTGGCGACTATCGGCGGCCGCCTTCGCCGATCTTGGGGCGTCCTTCAACATTCGTCATCTTAGCCAGGAACGAATCGAGAGCGCGGGCCGCATTCAGCCGTTCGATACGCCTGTTATTATCGCAACCGTGTTGCAGCCGATCGATAGCGGTCTGCCGGATTATCGCCTGTCGGTTGGGGCTGAGCTGCGAATTCAAATCCCTGTCTTCAACGTCCCTCTGCGGTTGATACTGTCGGCGAATCCTAACGCACAGAGACGGCTTCCGCCGGGCGTCTTGCTGGCGCCCGAGAGGAGGTTTTCTTTTGGATTTGGCTTCGGCCGTACGTTGTAGGTGAGCCGCGTAAAAGATTGCGGCGGATGGCCTCGCGTACGAGGTTGGCACGCTTGCGAGCAACACTGGACGCGCTCGGAACCTGTCAACGTTGCCCGGACAATGACTGAAAGGAAGCAAGGTTGTAGCCAGTCTGCATTCTCATAGTGTTCTCGGAATCTCACTCTCCGTGGCCGAGTTCTGAAGACTCTGGTATAAGGTAGCCGACAATCAGAGCATAAGGAGGCACATTGATGGCTACTCGAAGAGATTTCGCAGTTGCTATTGTCACAGCGTGTGTAACGTTAGGCGTTGTTGCGCTGGCGCGGTCCGAGAACTCGGTGATGAGCTCTTCAGTCTTCGATTGGAACTCCATCGAAGCAAAGCCGAACAAGACCGGCAGCGTTCGCAAGTTCTTTCAAGCCCCAACCGCGACTCTGGACGAGCTGGAGTGCCACGTCACTACTCTCAATCCCGGTGAGATGCCGCATGCGGCGCACAAGCACCCCGATGAGGAGTTGATCATCGTCAAAGAGGGCACTGTCGAGGCGTCCTTAAACGGGCAGGTTCAGCGGGTGGAGCAAGGGTCAATAATCTTCCAGGCATCAAATCAGATGCACAGTCTCAAGAATGTTGGGAAGACGCCCGCGACTTACTATGTGATCAAATGGAACTCGCCGGGGATGCTGAAGAACAAGGCGAAGCAATGAGAACGCGTTTCGCGTTTGTCGTTTCGCGTTCGTAGGTACCGCCGAGTTTGCCAGATACGACGGAAAGAGAAAACGAACGACAAACGCCAAACGAGAAACGAGAAACGACAAACGAAAAAGCGATTCCCCACCTGCTTAGTGATTGCACTCCTTCTTTCCGCCGCGGTGTCGGTGTGGTCTCGCGACGACTATCCCCGCAGGCAGGCGCTCGACGCAATACACTACGAGATCCATCTCGACATCAAAGACTCTGATGACGCGATCACTGCCGAGGTCGCTATTCTATTCGCGTTCAGAGCAGCTGGCGTCAAAGAGATCCTGCTGGATCTGGCGGGTATGACGGTGGACCAGGTCACTGAAGATGGCAGCCCCACCAAATTCAATCGCGACAGGGGAAGCCTTACGGTTTCGCTCGCGGGCGTCTATGCTGAAGGCGGCCGCTGCCGGATCGTAGTCCGGTATCACGGACCGCCGGGAGACGGGCTGTTCACTAAGAAGAATAAGTTCGGTGACCGCACAACCTTTGCCGACAACTGGCCAAACCGCGCGCACCATTGGTTCCCGAGTATCGACCATCCGTACGACAAGGCCACGGTTGATTTCTTTGTTCTCGCTCCCGACCGCTATGACATCGTTGCCAACGGGATGCTTCTGGAGACGACCAGCAGGCAGAACGGAACTAAGCTGACGCACTGGAGCGAGGGAGTCCCTATTCCGACGTACTGTATGGTAGTCGGCGC
>JBGPFL010000420.1:0-5239 GCA_041483295.1 Blastocatellia bacterium
CCGCCATACACCTCGATGAATCGAGGTGTTAATGAGAACCGATGTTTCCGCGACCTTGAGTCCCACTCTAAATCGCCCCCTCTTGGGGTTCGGTCAAAGGAATGTTGGTAATAATGCCAGGAACCTCACCGCGGAGGCGCAAAGGTCGCAAAGGTCGCGCAGAGAATAACGAAGGCAAAGTTTGCGAGGAGAACAACGACCGAACCATGCTTGCTTGTATCCAGGTGAGAGTCTGAGCCAGAACCGCGCCTCGGAGGCCTGTGGCTTTCAATCCAATCTGCAGTCCCCACAGTTGAGAAGACGCAGAGACACGAGGAGTACCCTCGCGTCTCTGCGTCCTGGTTTCGCTCGGTCGATCAGTCGTTGGCTCGCACCCAGCCATAGGCGATGTTGCTGCGCTGTCCGCCGCCATCCACGTATGCGGTCTTCAACTTATCCAGCGTATCGGCCGGAAACGCAGTGCGCTTGGCCTTCACATCTACCTTGTAAAGTTTGGCCGCGTTCAAGCCGAAGATCTTAGCCTTGTCTTCCTTGGTGATCTTCTTGTAGCCGAACTTCTCGCATATCTCGTCGCTGATCTGGAAGCGCTTGAATGCGTCAATCACCCACTGAGGCGATCCCCACCAGAGACAGTCCGTCCCCCAGATTACATGATCGGCGCCGTAATACTTCAAGTTCTTGCCCATTCCGTGCATGCACATGACCGGATCGGAGATCGCCAGGACGCCGAAGAAGCTCCCGATCTCACAGTAGACGTTGTTCATCTTGGGATTGCGCTTCTTCATGTCCATCAGTATGCGATGCCACTCGAAGTCACCGGTGGTCGGGTCGTACTTGTTGTTCTGCACCCAGTCTGGCTCGTTGGGTCCGTGTTTGAGCGCAGAGTGGTAGACAACGAAGTTAAAGTCCGGGTTCTGCAATGCTGCCTTCTCGACATCCTTGGGATTAGCCAGATGGCCGAGACTTGCCGACTGCGCCGAGAAGCCCTTGTGCACGCTGATGAGCTTCAACCCACGCTTACGTGTCTCCTCGTAGAACCACATTGCGTTCTCGTCGTCGAGCTGAAATCCTCCGCCCGATTGGCCGGGGTCGAAGTGGCAGTACCATTTCCAGGAATCAATCTTGTACGTCTGGAGCTCTCGTTCCATCTGCTCGATGGTTGCCGCCTTGTCCATCTTGTTAGCGGCTTTGTCCCAGTAGTGGTTCGGCGCGAGATTGCCCTGGCAGAGCGCCCGCTGTGAACCTGCAATGGCGTTCAGCTCCTTCTTGCACTCCGACATCAGCCAGCTCGGGAGTATGCCTCCCCTTCGCGCGCGGCCCTCGAGCGCCTTTCCAGCGCTATCCTTCTGAAGCTCCCGTCCTGGAACGCCCGAGATCACCACCATCCCCGTTTCGCTGTCGAAGAACATCTCTTTGACAAAGTTCTTAAAGCTGTAGGATTCCGCGTCATTCTTCAGATTGAACCCCATGCCCTTCACAAAGTCCATGGTGCGGAAGTTGAGCGCGACACCGTTAGTGAAGTGCGACTGAACGTCAATGATGAAGTATTCGCTTTTCGGCCACTTCTCATCGTAGGCCGCCGGCTCCCAGCTCTCCGCGTCCTCGACATCCCACACTTTGCCGTACACCTTGTTGGAAGCGAGAAAGCAGGTTGCAAGCCCCATCGTGCTGGCCATGAATGTGCGGCGGTCGATGCCCAGTTTCTTCGATCTCTGCTCAGACATTTCGCCGATCAGGTTCTCCACCTGCTTCTGCCGGGGTGTCTGGGGCCGAGGGATGAACTCCTCATTAGAAACCACCTGAGTGGGCATCGGAGAGTCGACCCCCTTCTTAACATCGCGCAGTCCCTTTCGTATCCACATACCTTGATTCCTTTCTGCGGGTATCTCAAATAGCCCTTTCAGACGGGCGTGGTTTTCAAGCGCCGGACACCTGTCGCGCGCTCCGCGAATACCATGAAGCGCGAACGCGACCGTCGAGAATCTTACAGATTGCAGTAATGCGAATGCTCATAGCGCTTGCTCGAGAATTCAGTGCATATGATACAGCTCAACGCCAGACACGCTAGCGGTATTTAAGCCGTGGTAGTTAGGAAGAAGCCGTCCCACTGGATGCTCAGGCAGATCCGTTTCCCCCTGTAGCACTCGTCTCTCCGCATCAATCGCAACGAAGATAAAACCAATCAGATGGGGCCAAGCTTATAGATCGGGGCAGGCCTGTGTCAAGCGAACATTCGCTATTCATTTTCTGCTGCTTTTCTGATTGATGGCTTAATGTGATGGGTTATTCACAAGAATATGCCATTACTTTTGCGCTTTTGACCGGGAGCGGACAAACACCCAATATTTGATGGGAAACTCTGCCTAGTCTCTCATCAATTTCTGCGGTATTCTGAGTGACGTTTCCGTCCACCCCAAAAGAGTGGAGATCTTTGATTGAGATGGTGTTCGGAACGTGCCCGACTTGCGCGAGTCTTATGTATCGGAAGAGAGGACGATGAACGGAGCTGAGAGTCTGTTGCGCACGGCCGTGGCCGCCGGGGTCGAAGTCTGTTTCGCCAATCCGGGTACAACGGAGATGCCTCTGGTCTGCGCTCTCGACACGGTGCCGGGCATTCGCGCGGTGCTCGGGCTATTTGAAGGCGTCTGCACAGGCGCGGCCGACGGCTATGCGCGGATGGCCGGGAAGCCCGCTCTGACGCTGCTGCATCTTGGGCCGGGCTTCGCCAACGGGATCGCCTACCTACACGATGCTCGACGGGCGCGTTCTCCGATCGTGAACGTGGTCGGAGACATGGCGACCTGGCATCTGGCCGCCGACGCACCTCTCACCTCC
The DNA here is from genome assembly GCA_041483295.1 of Blastocatellia bacterium. Classification (GTDB taxonomy): domain Bacteria; phylum Acidobacteriota; class Blastocatellia; order UBA7656; family UBA7656; genus DASYSA01. The sequence continues at coordinate 2,836 of JBGPFL010000420.1, forward strand.
GACATCCCCTCTCTTGCACGGCCGGTATCGGCCTGGGTGCGGGCAAACAGATCCGCTGAGGAGTTGGCCGGCGACATGGCGGACGCGATCGCAGCGGCATCCGTTCTGCCCGGAAACATCGCGACCTTGATCGTTCCTCACGATTGTCAGGGAGAGCCGACTGGCGGTCCGGTCACGCCTCGCCCGCCTACACCTCTGCCGGAGTTGAATGAGGAAGCAGTTCAACAGGCCGCTCAGATGCTACGCGGCAGTCAGCCTGCGGCCTTGTTTCTGGGAGGTCACGCACTACGCGAGCGAGGTTTGCGCGCCGCTGCGCGAATTGCCGCGGCAACCGGCTGCGCGTTGATCTGCGAGACCTTCCCGGCGCGAATCGAACGCGGCGCCGGAATGCCCGCGATGGAGCGTCTTCCCTACTTTCCGGAACAGGGAATCTCGCTCCTCTCAAAGTACCGGGCCATAGTTTTGGCGGGAGCGCGACCGCCAGTTTCCTTCTTCGGCTATCCCGGAATCCCCAGCTATCTGATCTCACCTGAGCAATCGGCAACGGTGCTCGCATCACCCGAGGAGAATGTTGCGGGCGCACTCGAAGGCCTTGCCGATGATCTGGGAGCGGCGCGCGACGCCGGCGAGATTCCTTCAGTCGAGCGGCCTGGAACTCCGGCGGGCGAGATCACGCTTCAGAGCTTCGCCGCGGCAATTGCTTCCGTGCAGCCGGAGTCTGCCATCGTCATGGACGAGGGCAACACGAGCAGCGCGGCTTATTTTCAGATGTCGCAATCGGCGCTACCCTTCACATATCTCGCGCAGCCCGGAGGAGCCATCGGCCTGGGGATGCCGTGCGCGACAGGGGCTGCCATCGCGTGCCCGGATCGCCCGGTCATCTGCCTGCAAGCCGACGGGAGCGGTATGTATACGCTTCAGTCGCTCTGGACCCAGGCCCGCGAAGGACTGAATGTGACCACCGTGATATGCAACAACCGCAGCTACAGAATTCTGGGGGTCGAGTTAGCCCGCGCGGGAGTGAAAGATCCCGGGCCACAGGCGCGAAACATGATCGGCCTCACGAATCCACAACTCGATTGGGTGCACCTCGCAGCCGGCATGGGCGTGCCCGGAGCAAGAGTCGAGACGGCCGATGCGCTGGTAAAGGAATTGCGTCGAGGCCTCGAAGAACCGGGACCTCACTTGATTGAAATGATCCTCTAGGAAATCTCCTGGGTACGCAGGCTTCCAGCCTGCAGTCTTTTGGAAGGCAGGCTGGAAGCCTGCGTACCACCTCACGGTCTGCACCCTCTGAGCTTGGGGCCGAGCTCGGTCGGTAGTAACTCATACGCGGTCTCAACCCACTCACACAGCAGGGATCGAGTGTCGCGAGGATCGATGATCTCTTCGATGCCGAATGCTTCGGCGGTGCGAAATGGAGAGCGGAGATCGTTGAGCATCTCCTCGATCTCGCTCCTGCGCGCATCCGGATCGGGCGACGCTTCGATCTCGCGCCTGTAGGCTGCCTGCACTCCGCCCTCGATGGGCAGCGATCCCCAGTCTCCTGAAGGCCACGCGTAGCGGAGATTCAAGCCTTGAGCATTGCCGTGAGCCGCGCCGGCCACGCCAAATACTCGCCGCAAGATGATCGACACCCAGGGCACCGTGGCTTGATAGACTGCCGCCATCGCCCTCGCTCCATATCGGGCTGTGCCCGCGCGTTCAGCAGCCGTTCCGATCAGGAAGCCGGGCTGGTCCACAAAGTTCACGACCGGCAGATGGAATGTGTCGCACAGATCGACGAAGCGAGTCATCTTCTCACTGCCCGGCGCATCGAGCCCGCCGCCGCCTTGTTGCGGGTCGCTTGCGATTACTCCAACCGGGTAGCCGTTGAGCCTCGCCAAACAAGTCGCGATCGGCCTCCCATAGTAACGTCCGATCTCGAAGACGGAGTCGTTGTCGAACACCAGCTCGAGCAGTCGCCGAATATTGAAGCCTCTCCGTCGATCACGCGGGATGATCGATATCAATTCCTCTTCACGCCTGTTCGGATTGTCTTGCGCATCTGTCCGAGGCGGGACCTGCCATACGTTCGAAGGCATATAAGAGAGAAAGCGGCGGATCGCGGCGAAGGCCTCGTCTTCGCTGTCGACCTCGTTGTCGACCGCGCCGCTGCCGTGGGCGTGTATGTGCGAACCGCCGAGTTGCTCCTTGTTAACTTTCTCGCCGACTCCTCGCTCGACAACCGGCGGGCCGGCGACGAAAAGCTGACTGGTGCCTTTCACCATCAGCGAGAAATGGGAGGTGACTACTCGGACCGCGCCGAGTCCCGCGACTGACCCCATGCATGCGCCGATGACCGGGACTTCGGACAGTAACGCGACGACGATATTCCACGACGGATTTGCGGGCACATAAGTTC
>JBGPFL010000421.1:0-5226 GCA_041483295.1 Blastocatellia bacterium
CTCTATTTCGTCGAAGAGCACCAGTGTAAACGGGTCGCGTTCAGTGTGATGCTTGTCCAGGCTCTCTTGCGTAAGCATCGGGGCGGTCTCGCGGTGGCCGAGGTCCCCGGGCGGCGAGCCTATCAGCTTCGCGATTTCGTGAGAGTGCTGGAACTCAGCGCAGTCGACCTTGACGAATGCGTTGCGATCACCAGAGAGAACTTCCGCGGCCGCCTCGACTACGTGAGTCTTACCGGACCCGGTTGGCCCCAGGAACAACATGGTGCCAAGCGGTCTGCAGGGATTGGTCATTCCAGCTTGAAAGACTTGATATAGGGATGTGATGCTGCGAAGGGCTCGATCCTGGCCTACTACGCGAGCCTCCAGCCCTGATTCAAACTGCGCCGCCAGCGCGCTCTTCGCCTCTGGATTGAGTACCGTCAACTTCCGCTTCTGCGCATTGCCGATCATTTTGTCACCTACTTTCAGCGTTCTGCTGACGCTGATTCATCCTCGACTCTCTAGTATCTACGTATTTTTCAGACTACTGGTTTGTCGATCGTCCCTTTCCCCTTCGCGGCTGCCAACTCTCAACCCCTAAGAACGCGCATCCCTGATTGGGTTGCGCTCTCACTGGTTGGTGCAATTTTGATGCCCCATTTCATCAAACGGTTTCCCGTGAGTCCTAGACAAGCCATACCCACCGAGTGGAATCGGGAAGTTCGTTTTCAATCAACGCTTATTTCTGAACAGGGACCGAAGGAGGCTGATTGGAACAGATCGCTGAAGGCGGGAGCCGGTTTACACAATCTGTCATTCCTCTGTGGCTAATGACAATTCGCGTCACCCGGATACAGGATTGTACTGCGCTTTACCACAGATCCGGGAAGCGCTGAGATCATACGCCTACTCGCTTTCCATTTTCTGTACAATATTGGACAAACCTTGAAATGAGTTTGTAGCGCACGCGCCGTCAACAGAAAGTTGGACTGGGAACAGGCGCCGAACCAGAGTCGCTCGACTTTCAGCAAGTTTGGTTTCCCTTGACCATCCTGGGAGGGCTGGGTTTCCTGGCGCCTTCCTCCAGGGGGCATTCTTCGGCAAGAAGGGACAACCTGGTGCGGGGCGAATCGAGCCACTTCTGATCCGAAGTTGCGACCGACAGCACAACGTGCCGACATATGGATGCCAGAGGCGCGTCCGCCTCTTCGTCCTCCGACATCCTCGACAGCGGATCTAAATTCCCACTTCACCACATTTGTCGGATAAATGGCATAGAAAGGAGAACGTGCGTCCTGCGATTTTGCGAAAGTCACGGTGTGGTGCGTGCAGAATTAGCTTAGTAATGGAGGATTAGTTCACGCCACGGATAAACCCGCGGGCCAGCGCCGGCGCACTTACGTCGGAAAGAGTGTGGCACACATCAAAGCCGGTGCATCCAATCCTATCAATGCGGGAGATTTCTATTTACTCACCTGCTGACTCAAGCTACCATAAGGTGCGGTGTGCCGAGTGCGGCTAAGGGCTCGTTGAAAGCAGTTGGGCCAGTGCCCTGTCCCTGTCTGGATGTTTCAGCGGAGCGATTGGGGAGTATAGAACCTGTCCTGCTGATCGATGAGCCGGGCGGCTCAGGTACCGACCGGAAAGGTGCGGGCAGATGTTCGCATCTCTTTCGCTCTTTGGACGAGTAGGTTTCAGATCGCTTCCCGTAAACGCACTTTTCGTACTGCCCCTGCGTTACCGGTCTCTTCCCTGGAATAGAATGTCGCAGATCACTAGAGACGAGATACTTGGCCGCGCCTCGACTGGCGAGGGCCTCCGAGGGGCAAATCTCGTAAGAGCGGACCTGGCCTCGATTGAGATGGCTCGGGCAGACATGGCGGAAGCCAACCTCAGAATGGCTGATTTGAGCGGCGCCGACCTGACGGAAGCACGGCTCAACGGTTCCTTCCTCAGCGGCGCCTCCTTGACCGACGCCATCCTCGTGGGCGCGAATCTGGTCGAGGCCAGCGTCATCGGCGCCATACTCGAAAGAGCCGACCTCAGCCGAGCAGATCTCAGCGGCGCCGACCTGACCGGGGCAAACCTCAAAGGCGCGCAACTCGTGGGCGCCTACCTGGTTGGCACATTCCTGAACGAAACCGATCTCAGCGGAGCGAACCTTAACGGCGCCTACATACGGATGTCCCAGATGGGCGGCAGTAACCTCTCAGGGGCGACGCTCGAAGGGTCGGACCTTTCCCATGCGAATCTCTCCGGGGCCTGTCTCGATGGCTGTTGTCTGGCTAAAGCAAATCTAACGGGAGCAAATCTGTCTGCGAGCGTTCTGAAGGGGTGCGACCTGCGAGACGCGGACCTGTCAGACGCTGATCTAACCGGCTGCAACCTGACCGGCGCGAAGCTGAGCGGCATAAAGTGCGACGGCGCGAAGCTCGCCGATGCCTGGGCCGAATGGGTAGATCTGAGCCCGGCCGGCAAAGAGGAGGAACGCGCTCCGCTGGAGGAAGCATTCATCGGGTTGGTGGGCAGACCCTTTGCGCAGTTGTTGGTCGAAGGACATGTGGGCGATGAGGTTTGGGCCGCGATTCTCGCGCACCTGTGTGCGTTTCGAGAGGCAAATTCGCAGCACTCCGACATCAGCCTGAAAGCGATTCACCAGGGAGCGAGCTCGTCGGCTCTTTACCTCGAGGCGGAGCTGGAGATGAGTCTCGCGGCCTATCTGGCCGAGTTTGCCGACATAATAGGAACGGGATCGCTGGAGCTCTTCGATAAGCTTGCGGGTATCATTGGAGGCGACGGGCATAATAACGTCGATCGGCGCGAACTCGCTGCGGGGATGGGGGCTCTCGCGTTAGACTCCATTCAAGGGGACTCGGAAGGTATGTCTGAGGGTCGACCATCGAGAGTGAGCCAGGTCGTGAATAGTGCTTCGGAGGCGCGAATTGAAATCCTCCAGCGGACCGGTTTCTGGAGGGCGGAAAAGGCCATCGCCATTCTGACCGGCACTCGACAGGTATGGCTGGAAGCGGCATCGTCCGAATCGCTAACTCTTCGGCCGCCACACGGCGCGGCGCTGGGCATCGACATCGTCAGCGGGCGATTCGTAACCGAAGAGAGCCGCCGACGTAAGAAGTGAGAATGGCGTCTCTCGTTTGTCGTTTCGCGTTTCACGCGGTCGCTTGCCCAGGCGTGGCCAGCCCCGATGAACTTCACGGCTGCTGCGGCCGAGCGTTTCGATCGGCACACGACGTCGCTGATTTCATGACCTGCCTGATGGCAGAGCCGGCCCAGCGTCCGCCCGACATTGCCCGCACCGATGATAGCTATCCTCACCAGCTCGCTCCTGAAATTGGGATTGGTTGAGTGACTGGACCGTGCCCTTAAGGCTTTGTCCCGTAGTTGACTGCCATTATGCCGCCGCCGAACTCGCGAAAGCCGGTCTCGACAAACCCCATGCCCTGCATCAAATCCCGGATGCCGCGCTGGCCCGGGTAGAGCTTCAACGTCTCGGGAATGTAACGGTAGGTGTCCGGATCGCCGTGAAGCGCAAGGCCAACCGCTGAACCGACAACCGTAAGGTAGCGAAGGTAAAGCCAGCGATAGATACGGCTGCGAGGGTGGCCGAAATCCAATGAGAGGAATCGCCCTCCCGGCTTGAGTACACGCTTGATCTCGGCAAGCGCCGCCGCGAGGTCAGAGACGTTGCGCAGAGCATATCCTCCGGTCACACGGTCGAATGACTCGTCCGGGAAAGGCATGCTCAAGATGTCGGCCCGGTGAAAGCTGACATGATTCAATTCCGACACGCGGCGCTTGCGCTCGGCTATGTCTAACATCGCCTGAGTTATATCGAGGCCGATTCCCCGGCCGCGGTCAATCCGGCGAGCGACCTCGAAAGTGATGTCGCCGGTCCCGCACGCGAGGTCCAGTACGGTCTCGTCGCCCTTGAGCTCCGCCATCTCTACCAGCACTCGCTTCCAGCCACTATCCATGCCGTAAGACATGACCGACGTGAAGAAGTCGTAGCGGGGCGCAATCGTTTCAAACAGCCGATTGACGTATCGCTGCTTCTTCTCCTTCGACGAGATATGCTCCTTTAGATCTAGCCGCATAGTGGAGGTCGAGGATCGATGATTGCGCGAAGACCGGCAGCCCGCGTCTGTCAGTCACCCGTTCGTCTCACAGCCTGTAGCCGGCGGATACTTCAATCGTCTGACCGGTGAGGTTGCCGGCAGCTTCAGAAGCCAGAAACGCAGCCACGGCCGCAATGTCTTTTTCCTCGGCCATCCGCTTGAGGGCGGCAGGCTCGACGTATTCCCGTTCGACCTCCTCGATGGGGCGGCCAAGCTCGGCTGCGCGATTGCGTATCACCGAATCGATGCGAGGACCTCGGACCGGACCCGGCGCTATGGCATTCACCGTGATGTTATAGGGCCCCGCTTCTTCGGCGAGCGTTCGCGTCAAGCCTATCATTCCCCATTTCGAGGTCGAGTACGGACTCCGCAAAGCATAACCGTGCAGTCCTGCCACCGACGTTATATTGATGACTCGTCCACTCCGCCGCTCCATCATTTGAGGCAAGGCGTGTTTGGCGCATAAGAACGCACCAGTAAGGTTGATCGCAATAGTCCGGTCCCAGTCTTCCCGGCTGACTTTGTTTGCCGGCGCCGTAGGCCCCGCAATGCCCGCGTTGTTCACCAGGATGTCTATCTGCCCAAACCTGGCCATGGAGGCCGCTACCATGCGTTCGACGCTCGTCTCGTCGGAGACATCAGTCAGCACCGCCAGTGCCCGGACCCCGAGACCCTCAACCTCTCGAGTGGCCGACTCGATTGTCTCCGTGGTCGGTCCGGCAATCACGACCGCCGCGCCTTCTTCCGCGAAACGTAATGCGATGGCGCGACCTATGCCGTGTCCCCCACCAGTCACGACGGAAACTCTGCCCTCCAGCTTCATCTCTTCCTCCTGTCGTCGATGCCCTCCGAAAGAGCGCGACTATCATAGCCCAAGGTCGCTCGAGAGTATAGACGCCGGCTAGCAACCACCATCCTCCAATAACCGGAAGCTGACGGTACTCAATCCAGAGGCGAAGAGCGCCCTGGCGGCGCAGTTTGAATCAGGGCTGCAGGCTCGCGTCGTGGGCAGGTTCGAGCCCTTCGCAGCATCACATCCCTATATCAAGTCTTTCAAGCTGGAATGACCAATCCCTGCAGACCGCTTGGCACCATGTTGTTCCTGGGGCCAACC
>JBGPFL010000422.1:0-5225 GCA_041483295.1 Blastocatellia bacterium
AACACGTTCTCGCCGCCTGCCGCCCTCATCCGGGTCTCTGTACTATTTGTTGCGGAGACGCCGGTTAGTGCCGCGGCAGGGACAGGCGAGGTAGACAGAGGAGCACTTGTCCTCAGCCCGGCGGAGTCTATGATGTAGATTGCGACGTTCGCGCGGTTGGCTATGTCGATGACGCTTTGCACTTGCCAGTCGAGAATCGTAGGCGCAACAAACCCTTGCGAGAAAAGCACCAACGTCTTCTTACCCGGTATGGCGCGCTGCGCTTCGCAGATGGCCGCTAGCGCAGCCAGGACCGGCCGGGCCTGTTGAGCGCTCAACTGAGCTCGAAGCTTGATAAACTGCTCGAGGGCTCGCGCGGCAATCATTGCCTGGGCGGCGGCCGGGCCCATAGCAGCTGCTGCGGCTGATTGCGGCAAATTCCCAGGCCCTACACTGTCTGCCCTCGCTCGCTCAATATCTTCCGCGATTTGACTGCGTTCCAGGTTCTTATTCGAGCCAGCCAGAAGATAGGCACTCTCTACCGCTGCGATGAGCTTCGCCTTGTCATTGGTGAATGGCTGAAGCAGTTGCAAATCGGTCGACACGCCAAACACCGCAACCGCGTCGGTGTCGGTGAGCCGCTCCCGAATGTACTTGAGCGTCCCTTCCCGCACTTGCTTCAGATTCGTCACGTCTGTCGTCGCCCCATCCAAGACGAGCGAGAGAATGTTCGTTGGCCTTCCGCTCGATTTGACGGTTGACGCCGCCTCAGCAGCCTTTGGCTGATCTGTTCCGCTGCCGGCGACAAGAGGCGGATCAAAGAACTCGACCCTTTGCTCCGCTCCGTTTTCAAGTATGGTGAACTCCTGAGCCTTCAGATCCGTGAGGTACCTTCCCTTCTTGTCCTTCACCATCACGTCCATGGTCACCAGATGCGTTCTGAGTCTGACTACGTCATCCTGGCTCTTTTGAGTGTCCTTACTCTCTTGCGAGTGAGCCTGCGTCACGTGAAAGTACACGGCGACGACTACCAAAACGCTCATAAGCACGCGCCGAAGTAAGCGCAGTGCGCTCGGGCTGAAAAAGAATCTAAGAACCGTCACTCTTCACCTCGCCGAAGTTCGATGGATTATCTGAAGCGCCAAGGACGGCGTCTTCGTCTCATTCGTCTCTGCGAACCTACGCTCGCCCTTCCCGTTTATCGGGGCCGAAGCGGCGGTGGCGTCAACATGTCGGCGTCCTTCGCCTTCACACTGCTGCCCTTCAACTTCTCAACAATCTGCATCTCTTCCTGCGCCCTGTGCGGATCGCCAAGCCGTGTATACAGCAAGGCGAGATTATAGTGCGCCTTTGAATCATCGGGATTCAATTTCACTCCGGTTTCAATCTCCTGCCGAGCGCGCGGATAGTTCTTCATCTTCAGATAGGTCGAACCAAGCGCGATGTGCGCGTGTGCAAACGGAGGCGAAAGTTGGATGGCCTTTTCGAAGAGGCCTACCGCCCGTTCATCCTCACCCTGTTCCTGGGCGATCATCCCCAGGTAGTAAAAGGTCTCCGGCGTGGCGCTATTGTTCCGGATGCTCTTCTCGAGCCAGCTGCGCGCCTCTGGGTATTTCTTTTGTTTGAGCAAGGTGTAGCCCAGATACATCTGCGCCTGGGCGTCATCCGCTCGCAGCTTGAGGGACTGCCGAAAGGCCTGTTCAGCCTCCTGCAGGTCGGGCTTCTCCAGCCAGGTGACGCCTAAAGCAAAATGGTAAGACGGCTCGTCACTCCTCAGTTCAATGGCGCGTTTAAGCGCAAGGATCGCCTCGCCCGCCAACTCTGAGCTGAGCGCCAGCTGAGCAAACTTGAATAGAAGGTCGGGCGAGTCTGCGATTACGCTCTTGGCGCGGCCGAGATAGAGGACTGCCTCGTTCAAGTTTCCCCTGGAATGAGCAACCAGAGCCAGTCCCAGGATCGCATCTGCATTATTACCCTGTTCGCCGAGCGCCAGAAGATAACTCCTCTCCGCATTATCGACATCTCCCTTCTTTAGCAGCGCATCTCCGAGCACAGCTAGTAAGGGAGCTGATGCCGGTCCGTATTGCTTCGCCAGGTCGATAACTCTGATGCACTCGTCATAGCGGCCTTGAGAGAGCATCAACCAGGCCAGCCTATAGCTGGCATCCGCATTGTTGGGGTTAAAGCGTAGTACTTCCTTTAACTGCAAAGCGGTCTTCTCCGGCGCGCCTTTGAGCAAATAAAGGTAGGCCAGATTCATGCGGGCCCCTACCAGACGGTTGTCAATACTGATGGCGCGCGTGAAAAGAGCCTCGGCCTCATTCAGCCTGCCCTGCTTGGCGCGAATCGTGCCCACCATATTGAGCGCCGTGGCCTCATTCGGACGAACTTTCAAGACGCGGGTTAACTCCCGCTCGGCCTCCTCGATTCGATTGTCACGAATGAGTGTTGCTGCGCGCTCAATCCGATCGGCCACCGAAGTGGCCTGCGCCGGCGTAAGCGGTGGGTTTAGAAGGATGAGCGCAATAACAACTGTCAGACTCACGATCGGTGATAGAGCCTTCGGAGCGCAGCAATATCCGTCTCCTCCCTCAGACAGCTCAGGAGGGGTGCGTCGGCAAAGATATCGCACTCGCGCAATAACCACGGTTTACCTCGACTAAGGGGAACGACCTCGAACTACTACCACCCTCTTTTCTTCAACCGTTTGCTGACAGGAACCAGCAAAGAAGATCGCAGCTTATCTAGCGCCTCACCGCCACGGCGACTCTCTTGAACTCTTTCTGTTCGATGATTCCCTGACCTTCTCTAACAATCAGGATCTTGTTTACATTGGCGTTTGTGATCTTTTCAACTACTCCACTCGGCCAGCGGATTTCAATCAGGTCTATTTTCGTCCGCTTCCCAAGCCCGAAATGCAGCCTTAAATCATTTTGCGAGATGTAGCTTCCGCCGCTTCTCACTTCATCTATCTGTGACAAATCACCCGAGACGATTTTGACGCGCGCCCCGATGCCGTCGCGATTGCTCTTCACGCCAACGGTCTTGATCAAGACCGAGGTGTTCGCGTTGCCGCCGTCATTGCGCAACAGTTGCGGCTCGCCGTCAAGGTCGTTTATTACGATGTCCACGTCACCGTCATTATCGATGTCCCCGAAGGCAACGCCCCGGCCCGCGCGCTCCTGCATCAGTGGAGCACCGAACTGCGCGGCCACCTCGGCAAAGGTTCCGTCGCGGTTGTTGTGGTGCAAAAGCTTGCGCTGGCGGTAGTGCTCCAGTTGCGGGTAAACATGTCCGTTGGCAACGAAGAGATCAACCCAGCCATCGTTGTCGTAATCAAAGAACTTGGTTCCCCAGCCTACGTAAGGCATGCTCACCGCAGCGACATTCGCCTTATAGGAGACGTCGGTGAACGAATTGCCGCCATCGTTATGGTAGAGGGTGTTGTAATCGTCCACGAAATTGGTGATAAAGATGTCGAACCGCCCATCATGATCGTAGTCGCCGACAGTAACACCCATGCTCCCCTGTTCAGCACCGTTCTCGCTAAGGGCGGCGCCGGATACATAGCCAATCTCTTTGAATGTGCCGTCTCCGTTGTTATGGTAGAGCAGATTCGGCGTCGAATCGTTCGCGACAAAGATGTCGACCAGACCATCATCGTCGAAGTCACTGCACATGACTCCCATTCCGAAATAGCCGCTTGGGTCCGAGACCCCTGCTCTTTTCGAGACGTCGGTGAATGTGCCATCGCCATTATTATGGAATAGCGAGTCCCCTGAACCGCGCATTCCCCTCGGACCACACTGCACGGCTATGCCCTTGTATTGGCATGTCCGGTCTTTTCCAAACTCCGGGAGGTGGTTGAGATCGTACTCGGTGTAATTAGCGACGAACAGGTCCAGTTTGCCGTCACGGTCATAATCTACGAACGCCGCGCCTGTCGACCAGCGCGGATCGCTGACGCCCGCCGCCTGAGTGACGTCCGTAAACGTACCGTTGCCGTTATTTCTGAAGAGGTGGTCCGGACCAAGGCAGGTGACATAGAGGTCATCGAAGCCATCATTGTTATAGTCGCCGACGGCCGCTCCCATTCCCCATCCAACGTCGCCGACGCCTGCCTTCTCCGTGACGTCGCTGAACGTGCAGTCACCGTTGTTATGGTAAAGAGCACTCCTGGTTTTTCCTCCGGATTTGGCAATGTCAACGCTCAAGGAGTTGACGAAGTAAATATCGAGATAACCGTCATTATCATAGTCGAACAGGGCTACCCCGCCGCTCATCGATTCGACGAGGTATTTCTTTTCCGGCGAGGCGGCGTGTCTAAAGCTGAGTCCGGCCTGAGCCGTGATGTCGGCAAAACGAACCTGAGCAGACTGATTGCCCACCATTAAAGAGGGGACTACATACAGCAGAATAAGTGAATACGTTGTCTGCCGTGCTCTTTTGAAGGACAAAGCTGGCTACCTCTCTCAACGCTGCTGACTTGTCTGGCTACGCGCCTTTTCCTTGAGTTGCCTCGAGATCTCGATGTGACTCTCGCCTTCGGTTTTGCGGCCAGCCTGAAGATAGGCACGGCCGAGTTGATAATGAACATAGGCCTCGTCAGGCTTGAGCTTAGCGGCGGCTTCAAGGCTCGTCACTGCCCCCTTGATGTCGCCCTGCTGAAGCAGAGCCTTCCCCAATTCATAGTGCGCCTCGCCGTAGTCAGGTTTGAGCTTGATGACTTCTCGCATCAGTTTGACACCGCGCTCGCTCTTTTGACTCGCCAGGCAGACAAAGCCGAGGTGGAATCTGGTCTCAACATCGTTCGGGTTCAACACCAATTCCCTCTCATACTCTGCTATCGCCTCATCGAACCTTCCCAGCTTCAGGTAGATCAAGCCCGAGTAGTAATGCGCCAGCCGGGTTCTATCGTCCAAAGCCAATGCCGCTTTCAATTCCTGGAGCGAGTTAGTAGTGTCGCCCTGTTCGTAGTACGCCCGTCCAAGGAGGATGTGGAATTGAGGACTGCTGCCGCTAATTGCCACCATCTGGCGGATCACCCGATTAGCCGGCTCCTGCTTTCCCTGCTTGATTAGGGACACGGCGAGCGTGTAATAGAGACCGGCATCATCTGTTCCGGCGGATATGACATCGGTCAATAATTCGGAGGCTCGCGAATAGTTCTCCCCCATGAAATAGCTCAGTCCGAGAATCTGTTTAGCCCGACGATTATTCGGGTTCACTTTCAACTCATTCTCGAG
>JBGPFL010000423.1:0-5194 GCA_041483295.1 Blastocatellia bacterium
CAGGTACATCGGCACGAGCATCACTTCCCAGAAGACGTAGAACAGAAACATATCCATCGAGACGAACACGCCAATCATCCCGGTCTCGAGCGCCAGCAGAGTGATCAGGAACTCTCGTTGTCGATAGGAGACCGACCGCCAGGATGAAACGAGCGCCAGGGGGACGAGGAATGTCGTCAGCATGACCAGCCAGAGACTCAAACCGTCGACTGCGACGTGGTAACGCACTCCCAGATTGAATGCGCTGATCCACGGGACGTTGATTTCGAAAGTCTTCAGGTCGGAGGTGAGAGGCAGCGCAAGTGAGATCGCGAAGGTCGCCACCGAAAACAACAGCGCCGTCCATCGAAGCGCGTTGTCGTTGGAACGCTCGCCGCGGCCCATCAATGCCAGCGCGGCTGCTCCCACAAGCGGCAGCATCGTGATAACGGTGAGTAGTTGATTCTCCATCAAACCTCTGTACGCTTGCGTCATTCTGCTTCTTAGACCGAATGACTCATCATCGAATCACGAAGTAGCCGATTATCAGTAGCGCGCCGAAAACCACGATCGCAACGTAGCTTCGCGCAAGCCCCGATTGCAGATGTCTGATGACGCCGCCCACCGAGGCAACCAGAGCTGCCGCGCCGTTGACCGCGCCGTCGATGACGCGAACGTCGATAATCTTCCATAGCAGGCTGCTCGAGCCTAGTTTGATCGGCTCGACGATGGCTGCATCATAGGCTTCGTCGACGTGGTACTTTTGCTCCAGCAGTCGGGGCGGCTGCCAGAGCGGCGTGCGCCTGAACCAGACCAATCCGATCCATAGACCGCCGAGCGCGATTATGGATGAGACCACGGTCAGAATGACTTCGGTGCCAGGGTTTTCATTTACGGCGTCGTGTTTTTTGAAGGGAGGTTCCATCGCTTCGGTGTGACGGAGGGGCGGTCCAGCAACAATCTGATCGAGGACCGAAGCGGTGTGAGCCGCAGCCGCCGGCTCGGCGATGGCGGGCCTAAGGAAGTGCTCAAAGTAGTTCTGTCCTCCCAGGAGTCCTTCCGGCAGCCCAATGTATCCGGCTGCGATAGCTCCGACTGCAAGAACCACCAGCGGAAGAACCATTGAAGGCGGGGACTCGCGGGGAGCTGCTGCATGGTGACTGTGCTCGCCGCCGTCATCCGCATGAGAACTGCCATTCTCGCCGAATCGCTCCTTGCCCCAGAAGGTGAGCACCATCAGACGAGTCATATAGACCGCTGTCAGCAATGCGGTCGCTACGCCAACAACCCATAGAACCCTGGGCAAGAGATTGAAGCCTTCAAAAGCGTCGGTGGTAAAAGTCTTGAAGAGGATCTCATCTTTGCTGAAGAAGCCCGACAAACCAGGCACGCCCGCAATGGCGAGCCAGCCCATAAACATCGTCCAGAAGGTCCAGGGCATGTACTTCTTCAGCCCACCCATTCGCTGCATCTCCTGAACGTGGTGCATGCCGACGATGACCGATCCTGCTCCAAGGAACAGCAACGCTTTGAAGAACGCGTGAGTGAAGACGTGAAATATCCCGGCACCGAACGCGCCAACGCCGCAAGCCAGGAACATGTAGCCGAGCTGTGAGATCGTCGAATAGGCGAGAACCTTCTTGATGTCCCACTGCGCGATTGCGATGGTAGCTGCGAACAGGGCTGTTGCTGCGCCTATGATTGCGACAACCATCATTGCTGACGGCGCCTTCACGTAGATCCAGCTCGCGCGCGAGACCATGTAGACGCCGGCGGTCACCATAGTGGCGGCGTGTATGAGCGCGCTCACCGGAGTTGGACCGGCCATCGCGTCCGGCAGCCAGACGAAGAGCGGTATCTGAGCGCTCTTGCCGCACGCACCCACGAACAACAAAACGGCTATTGTGGTGATCCCGCCTGCGAAGATTGCGGATGCAGTCAGCGGATCGGCCGTTTGCCTGAGCGCCCAGTCAAAAGCCCCGGTAACGCCCCGGCTGCTGTCTGTGAAGAAGAAGACCGATCCGCTCTTCAAGAACAGCAGCATGACCCCGAGCGCAAAGCCGAAATCGCCTACTCGATTAACTATGAATGCCTTCTTTGCCGCGTCGTTTGCGAAGTCTTTGGTGAAGTAGTAGCCGATCAAGAGGTAAGAGCAGAGGCCGACACCTTCCCAGCCGACGAACATCAAAAGGAAGTTGTCGGCCAGCACCAGAACCAGCATCGCGAACATGAACAGATTCAGGTATGCGAAGAATCGCCAGTAGCCGCTGTCGCCTCGCATGTAACCGGTTGCGAATACGTGAATCCAGAATCCGATAAAAGTGATGAACAGGATGTAGACACCGGAGAGCGGGTCCAGGAGCAGCGATGCGTCGGCGCGAAACGAACCGGCTTTGATCCACGTGAAGAGGGGCGCAGAGATTTTCTCGCCGGCTTCGAGTGCGTGAAGGTGTGTGAAGAAGGCATAGAACGACAGGAGCATCGAGGTTGCCACGGTTGAGCAGGCGATCACTCCAATTGCGTGCTCGCCCATCCGCTTGCCGAACAGGCCCAGGACTATTGCGCCTGCGAGTGGAGCGAGAACTATAGCGGCTAGGTTAGTAGAGGGTGACATTGTCTCCGCGTAAGCTTTTATGATTGGCCACATTGCATGCGACAGCCCGTTCTCGCCCGGCGCAAGTCCCGTAGCGCGGCCGGCACACGCAGCAACCTCACAGTTTCATAGCATCCGCGTCGTCGACATTGAGTGACTCGCGATTGCGGAAGATCGAAATAATGATAGCCAAACCGACCGCTGCCTCGGCAGCAGCCACGGTCATAACGATGAAGACGAACAGTTGCCCGCCCATATCCCCGAAGTAGCTGGACAGAGAAACGAAAGTCAGGTTGACGGCGTTGAGCATGAGCTCGATGCAAAGGAAGATCGTGATCGCATTGCGTTTGATGAAGACTCCGACAGCTCCTATTGTAAACAGCAGCGCCGAAAGTCCGAGGTACCACGATAGAGGAATCACGTCGTTTCTCGTTTCTCGTTTCTCGTTTCCCGTTTCCCGTTACTCGTTGTTGACAAACGAGAAACGACAAACGAGAAACGACTAATCGTCCTGGCGCCTGGCCAGCACCATTGCCCCGACGATTGCCATCAGGATCAGCACCGACGTCACCTCAAACGGAAGCAGGTATTCGGTGAACAGCTTCGTCCCGACGCTGTAGGTTGTTCCAACTCCGCTGCTCGAGCTATCGAGCGGCGGCATCGCCCGAGCCGGGACTCGCCAGACCACATAAGAGGCTTCGGCCAACAAGAGCCCCGCAAAGGGAATCGCAAGCGCTCGCAGCCATTTCTGTTTGTCGACATTAGACTGCTCCCGGGGCGCGTTCAACAACATAATCACGAACACGAAAAGCACCATAATGGCCCCTGCGTACACGACGATCTGGATCGCTGCGATGAACTGCGCGCGCAGCATTATGTATAGCGCAGATAGAGAAACGAGCGTTCCGATCAGCGATAGCGCGCTGTACATCGGATTGCGCTGAAGCAGAATGTTGAGCGCGCTCGCGACTGCTATGACGGCGAAGATGATGAAAAGGGCTTTTTCCATGTCTGTCAGTGAAGCAGGAGGATAACCGTCGCCGTGAGTGCGATATTCACGATGGCCAATGGCAGAAGCACCTCCCATCCGAAGCGCATGAGCTGATCGTAGCGGAATCTCGGGAGGGTGAAACGTATCCACATGGACAAAAGGATTAAGATGAACACTTTCCCCACAAAGTAGACCAGGCTCAGCAACGGGAAGCGCTCGACTCCGGGACCAAGCCATCCGCCGAAAAAGAGAGTCGTCGCTATCGACGCCGACGTGATGAGATTCAGGTACTCTCCCATCTGAAACATCACGAACTTCATCGACGAGTACTCGGTGTGATAGCCGCCGACCAGTTCAGCCTCGGCTTCGGGCAGATCGAACGGTATTCGGTTTGTTTCCGCCAGGGCCGCGATGAAGAAGATGAAGAATCCCAGAGGCGCCCGAAGTATGTTCCACTTGAAGCCGCCCCATCCTTTCTGCGCGTTCACTATTTCCACAAGGTCGAGCGACCCGACCCAGAGCACCACCCCAACGATCGACAGTCCAAGCGCCAACTCGTAGCTGATCATCTGAGCGCTCGCCCTCAGTCCTCCCATCAGGGAGTACTTGTTGTTCGAGGACCAGCCGGCCAGCACGATGCCATACACGCCTACCGACGTTAAGCCGAGGACGTAGAGCACACCAACATTGATTTGGGTGACGTGCAGCGGAATGGTGCGGCCGAACAGGGTGACTTGAGAGCCGTACGGAATCACGACCAGAGTCATCAACGCAGGCACGAGCATGACCGCAGGAGCCGCGATATAAAGCAGCTTGCTTGCGGCGAGCGGCACGATGTCTTCCTTGAAGATCATCTTCAGTCCGTCGGCCGCAGGTTGCAAAAGGCCCCACCACCCTACGCGATTGGGCCCGATTCGCAGTTGTATCAGGCTCATTACCTTTCGCTCGAGGAGGGTCAGATAGGCAACCGAGGTCAGGAGTACGAAAAGGATTACACTGATCTGGATCACCCACGCCAGCAGGTTTGTCATAGTCTGCCTGATTGAGTCGCGACCTCAGGTGGGATCGAGAAGACTACCGCGATCCCCTTCGTCCGATTTTCCCAGAGCGTTATCTCCCACCCTCGCCGCCTAACGATTCCAATCAAGTATGCCTTTGCGATAGACGTAAACCAGCCCCACAAACAGAACACCGATGAACAGCATCATCTCGCCGTAGAATACAAACCGCAGGCTATGGTAGCGCGAACTCGGATCCAACACTCCCCGAAAGACCACGGCCCACGGTACCAGAAAGACGGCCTCGATATCGAACAGCAAGAAGACCATCGCGACAAGGTAGAATTTGACCGACTGCCGTTCGCGCGCGGTTCCGACCGGTTCCACGCCGCATTCGTAAGGCGAGAGCTTCTCATTGGATGGCCAGTTGCGTCCCGCTAACTTCGACGCCACGATAATCGCCAACGCAAGGAGAGTCGCGAGGACGAAGATAATAAGAATCGGAACATAGTTGATCATGGTTCTGTCTGAAGTAGGCCGTCCCTCACCCCCCACAGCCTATCGCGCAGCTATGCACAGTCAGCTAACCGTCGCAGTCAAGAATTACGCATCTTAGCGCCTGCCGAAATTGAG
>JBGPFL010000424.1:0-5192 GCA_041483295.1 Blastocatellia bacterium
GGCAGCATCGCGGCTACGCCTGTTTACGAGGCCATCAAGCCTTCGGCTGAAGAACTGCCTTCACATATTCTCCCGAATGCATCCCATCGAAGCACTCGCGCCAGTCGCCCAATTCTGCCACGCGGCTGATGATCGGATCGAGATTGATCTGGTTCGCTGCCAGCATCCCTACCACCTTCTCCCAGTTCCTGAAGGTGTGACTGAAGCTGCCCTGCAACGTCACCGCCTTCTGCACCAGCGGGTCGAGCGAAAAATTCAACGGCTGTGGTCCCCATCCTACTTTGGTGATCTGCCCGCCCGGCCGAACGATCTTTAGCGCCTGCTCGAGCGCTGCCGAAGCTCCCGTCGCATCAACTACCAGATCGGCCCCAAGTCCATCGCTGAGCCCGCGGATGAAATCGACCAGGTCGGTCTCTTCGCCGTTGATTGCGTGAGTCGCTCCAAGGGTGCGAGCCGATTCAAGCCGCGAGGCATCTCGAGACATGCCGCTCACAATCAAATTGCCGGCTCCCGCGAGTCGGGCCATCTCCGCGCAGAGCAATCCGATCGGTCCCGGCCCCAGAACCACCACCGTGTCGCCCGGCCGAATGTGACTCTTTACCGCAACCGCATTGTAGCCCACGCAACAAGGCTCCGTGAGCGCGGCACGTTCGAACGGCAGCGAGTCGGGGATGTGATGCAGGCAGCGCGCGGACACGCGGACGAACTCAGCCATCGCGCCGTCGATGCCGTAGCCGAAACCCTTCCGCTCCGGGCACAGGTTGTACTCGCCGGTCCGGCAGTAGATGCACTTGCCGCAGATCGAAGCTGCGGTTTCAGAAACTACCCGGTCGCCTTCCTTGAATTCCAGAACGCGGCCGCCAACACGAGCGACCGTCCCGCAGAACTCGTGTCCGAGGATTACCGGCACGCGCACAGGCCAGCTCTGTTTGTTGTGATACTGGTGAATGTCGCTGCCGCAGACGCTCGCGCCTCCGACTCGCAGCAACACCTCGTCCGCATCAATCTCGGGAACGGGCATCTCGCGCAGCTCGACTGCCTGTGGTTGCAGCGCGTACTGCACCAGGCCCGCCATCATCTGAGTCATCCGCGAATCCTCCGAGTTATCTCCATAAGCAGGTCCTTCAAATCGCCGCTCGCGACGTTAAACGAATAGGGGTCTATAGCAAGGGGCGCGCCGATGACGACCAGCGGAGCGCCGCGTTTGGGCATCTCGATTGCCTCTTCGATGGTCAGCCCTCCGACTGCCTGAACTGGAATGCTGACCGCATTGACTACCGCGTCGAGTTCATCGAGCGGGCTAAGTCGCGGTCCTCCGGCAGCCGCGACGCCGTTGCGTTCATCGAATCCGGTGTGATGAACGATGTAATCGACGCCGAGGTCTTCCATCATTCGGCTGGCGGCGGCCTTGTCGTCGCAAGCCAGATTGTCGCCCATCACTTTGATGTTGTAGTCGCGGCCGGCCTTCACGACGGCTTTGATCGTTTCGACATGAGCGCGAGCCATTACGACAACGTGAGTGGCGCCGGCTTTGGCCATCATCTCGGCTTCCAGGTAGCCGCCGTCCATGGTCTTCAGATCGGCAACGATGGGATGATTGGGAAAGGCCTCACGCAGGACCTTGACTCCGCGAAGGCCCTCGGCAAGGAGCAACGGTGTGCCCGCTTCGAGCCAGTCGACACCCGCTTCGACGGCTATGCGAGCGGTGTCGAGAGCTTCATCGAGGTCGATGAGATCGAGCGAGATCTGGACGATCGGCGGATGTGACGTTCTGCTCATACGTAAGGTTCCGATGTTCAGACTTGAAGGTGTAGCTGCCAAGCTAAAGCTTGGCCTTCAACCACTCCGTGGTTGCTTGCCGCGGTAAAGCGTGGCTCTCCGAACAGCGGCCGCGTGCTCACTTGCCGCTCATCTGCTTCAAGAGCTTCGCCGCTTCGTCTTTTGATAGGGGTCGAATACGAACATTGCGAAATGAGACGGCTTCGTGATCGCCCTGCAATCGCAGCGGGCCCGGACCGTCTTCCCTGTTGCTCGAGGCTCCGGTTCCCTTCGGGCCGGTGTCTACGTTGTCGAGCACCGTCTTGCCATTGTGAAGGACTGTGAGCCGTTGCCCGATGAAGGTGATCTCGAAGGTCTGCCACTCGCCAGCTGCCTTGGAAGCATTGACTGCCGGAGCTATGCGCTTGTAGAGGGCGCCGCAGTCAGAGTCGCCCGGCTGCTTGCCGAAGCTGTCGAAGATCTGCACTTCGTACTTGTCTCGCATGTAGACGCCGGAGTTGGTGTTCGGCTCGCACTTGAACTCGACGTGGAGTTGAAAGTCGTAGTACTCGGCGTCGGTCTGAATATCGGTGCTTTTGGGCGTGTTGATATAGACGCCGTCTTTAACGGTCCAGCCGTTAGGGCCATCGGCGTTGCGCAGGTGCCATCCCTTCAGGTCCTTCCCGTTGAACAGAGAGATCCAGCCGTTCTTGTCGGGTTTAGGCGCTTGCGCGGCGATGCTCGCGGCAAGGATGAGAATGACGGCCGATGCAGTTAACAGAGTCTTTCGCATGATTCCTCCAGGTTCGTTGACGGGCGCATACCGTCGACCTTGAACGCTTCAGTGGCACTGCTTTCGAAGGCGCGTCAAGTAAGGAACACTCCGTCTACTTCAGCAGCACCGGCTTGCCGGTTGCCGCAGACTGCGCGGCAACGTCGACTATGCGCATAACGTCGACGTTGAACTCGGGGCTAACCATGCCCTCGATGGCTTTGCCGGCGCGGACGCAACTGATGAAGTACGAGACCGGATCGCTGCGATCCTCAGGCAGAGTACCGGGCGGCACGTCTTTACGCGTTCTTCCGCTGGTGAGTTCTATGCGCCTTTGAGCCATGTAGACGCTGCCCTTGTCGCCAAAGACCTCGACGTCCTGGAAACTGCGCGGGAGGTCCCACGAGCCTTCGATTATGCCGATTCCGTTATCCGCGAAGGTCGCAAGCACGGTCGCATTCGTGTTGGTCTTGTACACATCCGGCCGCGTGTGAGTTGTGACAGCATAGACGCTCTTTGGCATGCCCAGATACCAACGCAACCACACGGCGCCATAGCAGCTAAAGTCCATCAATGCGCCGCCGCCTCGCTTCTCGTCGTTGAGCCACGCCCAGAAATTCTTTCCGGCAACGTCGTTCGGATTGGTGGACGCCGGGCCGCCGTGGCCTATGATGGCGCGAACGCGCCAGACCTTGCCCAGCTCGCCGGCTTCGGCAAGCGAGTGCGCGGTGTAGTTCTCAGGCCACCAGGCCATCTGATAGTTCACCATCAGCTTGATATTGTGCTTCTGGGCAAGTGCGAGCATATCGCGCGCCTGGGCCAGGTTGGCGGCCATGGGTTTTTCGAACATTACGTGGACGCCTCGCATGGCGCATTCGCGGGTGATCTCGAGGTGGCGATCGTTCTCGACGAAGGACCAGACGGCTTCAGGCTTCTGCGCGTCAAGCATCTTGCGATAGTCGTCGTACATGGTGACGCCGGGCGCCTGTTTGGCCGCGAGGTCGCGAAGTTCGACAACCGGTTCTGCGATGGCGACCAATTCTACGTTCGCCATCTTGACGATATTGCGGAGATGTCCCCAGGCGTGCGAGTGCACCAGGCCGACGATGGCTAAGCGAAAGCGAGGTGTTTCCTGCGCGTTGGCCTTCGAGCAGAGTGGCATTGAGGAGATGCCCAGTACGAAGATTGACAGCAGAGCGACAAGACTCTTGCGATTTATTGAACAGGTCGGGGTCATAGTTTTCTCCAACTACCACCAGTATATGAAGAATACAAAAATGGCTCCCAGTACGCAGTAGGACAGCATCAGTAGCATCTTTTCAGGCCGCTCATTGCGAAGGTGAAACCACATGTAGTAAGCAATGAACGCTATGAAGAATGCCAGGCTCTGAGACCGAGGCTTTGTGAGCCACACCTCAAGGAACCTTCCCAACATTGTTTGGGCCACGACCGTGAGCAAAATTGGCAAGAACCAATTCCTGCTTGATCTTCCGGCCTGTTTTGACGCTTCGCTCATTGCCAACCTTGAGGCTTGATTCGATCCTCTTCCGGGCCTGAATAGCCGCAGCACTTATACCCCAGATTGTGATTTCAAACAATGGACGAGGTAATAAGGATCGATCCTTCATCCTGGCGCGGAGTAGAAGCCGACTCGAATCTCGCATTTCATTTCGCAATTCGCATTTCGCATTTCGCATTTCCCTCTACCTCAACCCTCACAAGACGCTTGTCAAGCGCTGTAATAGTGATCTCAACATCCAGAAACTTCTTAACCACCTCGATATTCGTAGTCGCATGTCGCGACAGCGGTCCCGCTGTGAATGAACCTCCTCGCGCTATCGCCATCGGAACGATCAACTGATCCGCCAGGTACTCACCCACCGAGGCTTCCGAAGCAAGATAGCGCCGAGCCTGCTGAACCGATTGCTCGGCCACCGCCTCGGCTCGGACACCCCGCTCGCCGAATCCGGTGAAGACCTCGGTCACGTGCTCGCACTCGATCTCGATCATGACCACATTGCCCGGCCCTCGAGAGTTGTCAATCACCTCAGCCGTGAGCCATTCCGTCGGCCAGGACATCTTTGTACCGATCAAGGAGAGCTCCCGTTGAGCGACGGTGCGCGGAAGGTTCGCAACCACGGCTTTGCCTCTGCGCGCGCGCAACCCTCCGCGCGATGTCAGGTCGAGCCACCTGAGGTCAAGCGCGGGTTGGACCTTGACTGAGAACTTGCCCCCGCCCGCGGGATAGAATCCAGGCCGTTCGAGTATCGCCTCGACTCCGGGCCCCATTCGGTTCACCAGAGGCAAGAATGCTCTAACCAGAAAATCAAAGGGTGGAGCGAATGGGTTGTGAGTTCCTCCTTCGAGTATCAGGTTGGTCGGCCCGGCGGCCGTCAATAGCGCGGGGAGAACTGTCTGCAACACCAGAGTTGCGCTTCCCGCCGTTCCAACAGCGAAGGCGTAGTTGCCGGGTTTGACAGCACCGGGCACAAACGTGAGTCCCTTTGAGCCCATCAGTGCGCCCGAAGCTTCTGCGCTGCTGAC
This sequence comes from Blastocatellia bacterium, assembly GCA_041483295.1. GTDB lineage: Bacteria > Acidobacteriota > Blastocatellia > UBA7656 > UBA7656 > DASYSA01. The sequence continues at coordinate 5,075 of JBGPFL010000424.1, forward strand.
CTCGGCGGCGGCGTTCACCGCGGTGAGGTGTTGGCGAAGCAGGCCTGGATTCTTGCGGCCGGCGCGGATCCGGTCGATGCGGAAGGGCTTGCCGGTCACAAGCGACAACGCCAGCGAC
>JBGPFL010000425.1:0-5185 GCA_041483295.1 Blastocatellia bacterium
AGCGCAGTCATGCGATCGCCAACGGCGTTTATGTTGCGGCAATCAATCGCGTGGGACACGAGAGGCCTTCAGGTGACGGCGCCGGCATCGAGTTCTGGGGATCCTCTTTCTTAGCGGATCCGTTCGGGATCGTGTTGGCCGAAGCCTCCGCGGATCGCGAAGAGATCCTGATTGGGGATGTGGACCTCTCCCGCATAGAAGAAGTCCGGCGCAACTGGCCTTTCCTTCGAGACCGACGCGTCGATGCATATGGCGGAATCGAAAGCCGCTTCCTCGACGAAAAAGCATGACACGCCGGAACGAAGCACCTGCCAGCATCCTCAAGCCTCGGGGCTACACAATCGCGGAGTTCCGGATGCCTGCCGAGTGGGAGCCTCACGAAGCCACGTGGATAGGCTGGCCTCACAATCGAACCGACTGGCCCGGGAAGTTCGCCGCGATATCCTGGGTCTACGGCGAAATAGTCCGGAAGCTCGCGGAGAGTGAAATCGTCCGTATCATCGTCGAATCAGAGGCTCACGAAACGCAGGCCCGGCGAATCCTGTCGAGTGTCGAGGTCGATCCCGGGCGGGTTGAGTTCTTTCGCTTTCCCACCGATCGCGGATGGACGCGTGACTTCGGGCCGCTCTTCGTCAAGCGCGAGGGTCGCAGTCGTGAAGTCGCCATCGTTCGCTTTCGCTTCAACGGGTGGGCCAAGTATCCTGACTGGAAGAGGGATGTTCGGGTACCCGAGCGCGCGGCTAAGGCGCTGGGGTGTCGGATCTTTCATCCCAGATTGAAGGATCGCGACATCGTGCTCGAAGGCGGCAGCATCGACGTGAATGGGCGGGGCACGCTTCTAACAACTGAAGAGTGTTTGCTCGATCAGCAGATTCAGGTGCGCAATCCTGGGCTTACGCGGAAAAGGCTTGAATCTATGTTGAAACAGTCGCTAGGTGCGACTAACGTTTTGTGGCTCGGGCGTGGCATCAGCGGCGACGACACTCACGGCCACGTCGACGATCTGTGCCGCTTTGTCGGACCGCGCACGGTCGTGCTGTGCCGCGAAGAGAATTCCCGGGATGCGAACTACGAGGCGCTGAAAGAGAATCGCGAGCGGCTCGAGGGAATGCGACTCGAAGACGGCGGAAAGCTCGACGTGGTGCCGATCCCGATGCCTGCACCGCTCCTGTTCAAGAACCGGCGGCTCCCGGCGAGTTATGCTAACTTCTACATCTCCAATTCAGCGGTGCTTGTTCCAACGTTCAATGATCCTCAGGACCGGGTAGCCCTGGGTATCCTTTCGGAGTTAATAACCGACCGGCCGGTGATAGGGATCCACGCGGTCGATCTTGTATGGGGACTTGGTACGCTGCACTGTCTGACTCAACAGCAGCCGGAACGATGATCCACGAATAACGCCAATCCCGCTAATGTGTCTATCAACGCGGAGTGAGTTTCATTGGCGATGATTAGCGCTATTCGCGGACGGTCTCAGCCGGAATCGTGATCCGCGAATAACGCGAATCACGCTAATGTTCTATCAACGCGGAGTGGGTTTCATTGGCGATGATTAGCGTTATTCGCGGATGGTCTCAGCTCGAGTAGCTTCGCCACGATATCAAATGCCGCGCGTGGGCGGGCGAGCTTCGTCGCATTCGCTTGCATCGCGGCAAATTTCTGCGGGTCATCGAGGAGCCTATCGATCTTATAAGCCAGCACCGGCAGGTTGTTACACCTTATGGCCACACCCTCTTCGAGAAGGTGATCCGAATTGCGCTCTTCCTGACCTGGAATAGGGTTAACGATGACGAAGACCAGTCCGCTGGCAAGCGCTTCTGAAGTAGTCAGTCCACCCGGCTTGCCAAGCAAGATGTCCGACGCCGCCATCAACTCGTGCATCTCTGACGTGTAGCCCACAACTTTGACCGCGACATCGCTCTTTGCCCGCCGGCTCATCACCAGCTTCTCCATCTGTTTTTTCAGTTGTTCATTGCGGCCGCATATCGCGATGATCTGCGCCGCGTGCCTGAGATCCAACAACGAAGTCAACATATTCTCCATCGGCCCGACGCCGAACCCGCCAGCCGAAACCAGTATCGTCACGGGGCCGCGTGCGAGCCCGTGCTTGTCGCGCATCTCCTGCTTGTCTCGCTTCTCGGCGAATACAGGATCGACGGGTATGCCCGAGACCGTGATCTTTGAGGGGTCGATGCCGAGCTTCTCCAAATGCAAGCGAGTCTCCTCGATGGCGACGAAGTAATGCGCGTAATGATGGCACAACCACATCGCGTGGACATCGAAGTCGGTCACGACGATGGCCTGGGGACTGGCGATGCGTTCTTTTGCCTTGAGCCACGACATGATCTCAGCGGGAAGGAAGTGAGTGCATACGGTGATATCCGGCTGATACTTGCGGAGCAACTTGACGAAGGGTCTTGTGTTGAGCTTATCGAACGCGAGGCGCCGCCGCTCATTCTTCCAGGGCTTGTCGAACTGGTCGTAGAGCCAGCCCATGACTTCAGGGGCTTTGTTGACCACGTCGATGTAGGCCTTCGAGTATAAAGTGCGGAAGAGCTTGTTGGTGTAATCGAGCGTATCGACGTGCCGGACCTCACTGGCGGCGCGCGTTTCAATGAAGGCCCGTTCGAGGGCTTGAGCCGCGCGGGTGTGGCCGGCGCCGGACGATGCGGAGAGAATCAGGACTTTGTTGAACATAAGTACGCGCGGCTCGGAGGCTGTTTCCTGTTCTTTGGATGTTGCGCAGCCCGAGCATTCTACGTGCAGTGGATTCTGCTCACAAGTGCCGGTGAGCATCGGGTGCAATGAAAACAGATCGAACTCGCGGCTGATGGTCGATGACACCACGCCCTCTGATATAATCCGGCGCGGACACTCTCTTCGCGGGAGCGGATTATGACAACATCGGTGGCTACAGGTGAGATAGGTCTTATGTATCGACTCTGCCTCGTTGCAATCACGGTCTTTGTTCTAATCATTCCACTCGCGCTGCCACAACAAACCTCAAGAGCTGACCTGCTGCTGCTGAATGCGCACGTCGTAACCATGAACCCGAAGCAGCCCTCAGCACAGGCTATTTCAATCAAAGACGGGCGCATCGTGTGGGTAGGCTCCACTCAAGAAGCCGGGAGACGCTTTGCGAACGCCGCTCTGACTATCGACCTCGAAGGCGCGACCGTGCTGCCGGGGATCATCGACGCTCATACTCACCTGATGACGCTCGGCGAGGGCTTCCTTAAGATCAACCTCAAAGACGTGCCATCCGAGCAAGAGGCGGTCGAGCGGGTGAGGCAACGAGTCGCGACGGCAAAACCTGGTGAGTGGATCCTGGGCTGGGGCTGGGATGAAGGGAAGTGGGCCGCGCATTACCCAACGCACCACGCGCTCACCGAGGCTGCGCCTAACAATCCAGTCTTTCTTGCCAGCCTCCATGGCTTTGCCGGGTGGGCTAACAAGAAAGCCCTGGACATCGCAGGCATAACCAAAGACACGAAGGACCCCGATAACGGCAAGATTATCAGAGACGAGAAGACCGGCGAGCCTGCAGGCGTGCTCGCTAATCGCGCGCAGGATTTGGTCACAAGACATCTGCCGCCGCTGACCCTCGAGCAGGTCAAGCGCGCCCTGGAGCTTGCGGCCCGGGAGTGCGTGCGCAACGGACTTACCTCGGTTCACGAAGCGAGGGTCACGCCGATAATGATCCAGGCGTTCAGGGAGTTGGTCAAAGAGGGCCGTCTCCCTCTGCGTGTCTACGTGATGCTCGATGGCGCCGACAAAGCGCTGGTCGATGAATGGCTCACGCGAGGTCCGGAGATAGACGCGGCCGGTCAAAGACTCACCATCCGCAGCGTGAAGCTTTTCGCCGATGGGGCGCTCGGCTCGCGAGGGGCCGCCTTGTTTGAGCCTTACGCGGATGAGCCAAAGACCACGGGCCTGATCACCACACCGGAAACTGAGATCTATGCGCTGACTCGCCGCTGTTTGCAAAGGGGGTTTCAAGTTGCGACCCACGCCATTGGCGACCGAGGCAATCGCATAACCCTCGATGCATACGAACGGGCGTTGAAAGAGGCTCCCACAGCCAAAGACGCGCGCTTGCGAGTCGAGCACGCGCAGGTGTTAGCGCTTGATGACATTCCTCGCTTTGCTCAGCTTGGAGTGATCGCATCGATGCAGCCGACTCACTGCACATCGGACATGGCGTGGGCCGAGAAGCGCGTCGGCCCGGCCAGGATCAAGGGTGCGTACGCCTGGCGTTCGGTGCTCAAGACCGGGGCGCATCTGCCGATTAGCTCCGATTTCCCCGGTGAGACATTGAATCCGTTTTACGGAATCTATGCCGCGATTACCCGGCAAAACCCCGAAGGCAGTCCAGCAGGTGGGTGGTATTCGGAGGAGCGAATGTCACTCGAAGAGGCTCTGCGGGGCTACACGATCGAGGCGGCCTATGCGGGGTTCGAAGAGAAGTCGAAGGGTTCGATTGAGAAGGGCAAGCTTGGCGACTTGATAGTCATCTCGAGGGACATCACAAAGATTGCGCCTAAGGAGATCCTCTCGATTGGCGTATTGAAGACGTTCGTGGGCGGCAAGGTGGTCTCTGAGGCAGGGAAAGGCAATTGAGCCGTGAATCGAAATCCGAGCTACTCCACGGCTCGCAAAATGTCTGTGTAGAGAAAGTCCACCGGCTGTGCGAACGTTGCCGAGGTATTGCCCACTTGACGCGCACCGGCCGTCCAATCTCATCTTTACTCGACTGAACGCGCCGAGCCGATTGAGCCGGGCAAGGTTTACAAATACACGATTGACCTGTGGGCTACGAGCAATGTTTTCAAAGCGGGGCACCGAATTCGCGTTTACGTGTCAAGCAGCAACTTTCCACGCTTCAACCGCAATCTGAACACAGGGGAATCGACGATGCGCTCAACGCGAATGGTGAAGGCCAAGCAGGCGATCTATCACGATGCGAATATCCCTCGGCGATTGTGCTGCCGATCATTCCGAGGGAATGAGATCTCGATCCAGAGATCTCGTTGCGTAACGGTCGAATCAAGGCTGGACGCCTGCATAAGCAGGAATCGCCCCGCGCGAAACATTCTTGAAAACTATGCCGCCCTTCATCACAAATACGACGCGTCGAACGGCCGTGATGTCTTTCAACGGATCCCCATTGAGCGCAATGATGTCC
>JBGPFL010000426.1:0-5178 GCA_041483295.1 Blastocatellia bacterium
CGATACTCACGGCGAGTAACGGTGCCGCTTGAACGAGTAGCCGACGCGACGGCCAAAATCGCGGCCGGAAACTTCGACATAAGTCTGGCCATCGACACCGGCGACGAAGTCGAAGACCTGGCGGCAGCGGTAACGCAGATGGCTGATGACCTGAAGAAGTACCGGGCGGAGTTGGTGCGATCAGCCAAACTCGCTACCATCGGCGAGATGGCCTCTGAAATATCGCACGAGATACAAAATCGCATAAGCGGAGTCAGCCTCTGGATTCAGTACCTCGATGCAGAGCTTGATCGAGGCGATCCCAAACGAGAATACCTGGAGGAGATGAAACAGGGCCTCGGCGGATTCACCGGTTTGCTGCAGGACTTGAAACAGTTCTACAAGACGCCCATTCTTCACCTGTCTGAGACCAACGTGAACGACCTGGTCAGAGCGTCGCTGCCCAGCGTCGAGCAGCGGCTGATCGACCGGAGAATCACCGTCGAGTTACATCTCGATCCACACCTTCCATCGGTCAACTGCGACGGCGAGAAGATCAAGAGTGTAATCTTGAACCTGGTGGTCAACGCGATCGACGCCGTAGATGAGAATGGCCGGATCGACATTGAAACGTCTAGCCTCGAGGCCGGGCTGGAACACGACGGTCAAGCGGCGGTTAAGCTCTCTGTGAAGGACAACGGGTGCGGGATCGCAGAACAAGACCTGCCTCGCATCTTCTATCCGTTTTATTCGACGAAGGGGAGCGGTGGCGGCCTGGGCCTGGCAATTACATCCAATATAGTAGCGGCGCATTCCGGTAAGATCGAAGTGGAGAGCAAGGCAGGCGAAGGCGCGACGTTCACGGTCAGACTTCAGGCTGGAATTCAGGACCCTGTGCAAGTAGTCTGATCCTCGAGGACTCAACATGGCAAAGGTACTACTGCTCGATGACGAACCGCACACTCGGCGAGTGATCGAGCTTCACCTGAGAAAGCAGGGGCATAGCGTGGCCGCCGGCTGCGACGGCCGCGAAGGCCTGGACTTGCTCGCGCGCGAGTCTTTCGATCTGATCATCACCGACCTGCGCATGCCGCGAATTACCGGACTGGAGTTACTGAAGACGATTCGCGAGCAGGGTCGCCCGACTCCCGTCCTCGTGCTGACCGCCTTCACGAGCATCGAGTCCGCCGTCGAAGCGATGAAACTCGGCGCGTCCGACTACATCGGCAAGCCGCCGCAGTTGGACGAGATCACCATCAAGGTGAACCATCTCCTCGAACAGCAGGCTCTGGCCGAAGAGAATCGGCGTTTGAAACAAGCCCTCGAGGAGCGCTTTCAACTTGTGGGCATCGTCGGCCGCAGCCAGGCGATTAGTCGCGTCATAGAGGAGGTGAAGATACTCGCGCGCGACCCCGACATATCGATCCTGTTGACCGGTGAGAGTGGAACAGGAAAGGAACTCATCGCCCGCATCATTCATTTCAACAGCCCGCGAGCCAAAGGTCCCTTCGTGGCAATCAACTGCGGAGCGCTTCCCGAAACACTCCTTGAGAGCGAGCTGTTCGGTCATGAAAGAGGCGCTTTCACCGGCGCGAGCGCGGAGAAGAAGGGGTTGTTGGAAGTCGCACACCGTGGGACTCTGTTCCTGGATGAGGTCAGCGCGATGCCTTCCGCTATGCAGGTCAAACTTCTGCGCGCACTCGACGAGAAGGAGATCAGACGAGTCGGAGGGACCAGGAACATCGTCGTCGACATTAGAATCGTGTCGGCTTCCAATCAGGATCTGGAAAAGCTGGTCGACGAAAGGGGCTTTCGGCAAGACCTCTTTTACCGGCTCTGTGTTGCCAGCATCACCCTGCCGGCGTTGCGCGAACGAGGGGGGGGCGACGTGCGGCTGCTCTCCAGTCACTTCCTGGAAAAGTTCAACCGCGAAAAGAACAAATCGCTGACCTTTAGTCCTGAGGCCGTCCAGGTACTCGAGTCCTACCCGTGGCCCGGCAACGTGCGAGAACTGGAACACCTGATCGAGCTGATGGTGGTGACCGTGCCATCGGGCGAAATCACCTTGGACCATCTACCCACCAGGATAAAGGCTGGCCGGTCGCAGTCCAGTCAACCCGAAGAGCTTGTCGACGATTTGAAGGAAGCATCCAGGCTAATGACCGCCCGCTTCGAACGCGACTTCATCTCGCGCCAACTGGAGAAGCATCGTTGGAACGTCACCAGGACTGCCCAGGCCATCGGGATCTCGCGGGCCGCCCTGCACTCAAAGATGAAAGAGTACGCCATTGGCAGCGCCTAGCACGAATCTCCTTCCGGCGAAGTTTAGCGACCTTCCAGGAATGGCGGCGGCTCGTCATGACTCACTCGGTGATGGGTGTTGAGGTCCACGATGCCAAGCTTGTCGCTTCGATGAATGTCTATGGCATCACACATCTGCTAACATTCAACCTAACCGACTTCAGACGCTATCCCGGAATCACTGCCGTCTCTCCCAGCGACGTGAAATAGGCGAGCAGCCACTGCCAGCGCTTAGAAGTCGCGTTCGTGTCCAGAGAAGTTTACACTTCGTCAATCAAACTGATCACTCGGCGCGCAATCATGTTAATCACGGGCCCTTCATTATTGAATCAGCTTCGTTCTAATGCCTCGGACAACTCGGCTTAGCTGCGCGGATCGTCCACAGTCCCGATCGCTGTCCCGCGTCAACAGACACGGCACGCCGTTCGCTCTCGGACCAACTGAGGAAGGCGGCAAGAGCTGTTGCTGATTCTTCAGCAAGAGACGAGCGCGGTCGAAGCGTATCCGCGCCGTTCATCAACCAGGCAGGTGCCCATGCAGAAACCAGAGACTTCTTGGATCGTGAATCAACGCAGCATTGCGGTACTGACGGTCGCGCTGTTCTTCGCAGCGGCGATTGCTGCAGGCGGTCTTCCCTCGATTAGCCGGGTCGCTAGTATGCCGCTCGGCATCTGTGCTGAAATCGAGAGCGAAGAAGATCGAGTCCAGCGGATAGAAGAGTCCATCGAGAGCTACGCGAAGCCTCAGCTAGAAGCGGCTACTGAACGCCTGAATGTAGCTAAGCAGAACGCGGCGGCTTCACCGGGTGAGCCGGCTGAGATAGTTGAGGCCAAGCGTGCTCTTGCGAAGAAGGAGCGCGAGCTGGCCGTCGCAAGAACGGAGCTGGCCGGGCTTCAGACAGGTTCAGAACAGATCGGAAAAGCCGAAGCGCGAATCGCCGAGCTGAAACGCCAGAGGGACATCACGAGGGCCGACTACGATCGGGCTCAAGCTGTGAAGAGCCGACTCGATGACGACCCGGAGGTGAAGCAACTGCGGAGTAGGATTCAGCAGATCGGAGAGAGCCTTGCGGCTGATATCGGCGCCGATTCCACAATGGACCCCGCCCAACTCAAACGAAACCTCGAGAGTGCTCAGTACAAAGGTGAACAGAGAGATTCGCGCCCGCCAAGATTCTATGCTCTGCACCGAAACCTCGAGAAGGAACAGGAGCGAGCAAACAAGGATGGTGCCGATGAAATTCTGCGCCAGATCGCTGCACTCCGAACCGATCTTAAAACTCGCGTTGCCGAACTCGAACGCGCTCGGCGCGATCTACCATCAGCCGAGCGACGCGCGCTCGAGAGCCTCACCGAAGAGCAACGGAAGGCGTTGAACAACACCAAGGACTACGAGCAAGCGCATGCCGCGGTCATCCGCGCCGAAGCCGAAATGCAACAGCTCAAGGACAAGCAACGCGGCGATGCGGCGTGGGCTCAGCGTCTGAAAGAACAGATTGCAGATCTCGAACGAGAAGTAGCTGCCGGTCGACAATCGCTTGCAACCGCGGAGCGCAACACGTCAGGACCGCAAAAGGAATTGAAAGACGCGACCGTGGCATTCGAGAGCGCAGAGAGGAGGCTGAAAGGTGCACAGAGCGATCTTGCTCGACAGAAGAAGCTGGTCGAGGACTTGAAGGCCAAGAAGACGCAGTTGCGGGAATCGGTCAGAAACTACATTTCGCTAGGCGGCAACTATGGGAGCGCTGCACACACTGAGAACGTGTCGGGCAACAAACAGACCTGTCTGCAAAACCTTACCAAAGCACGCGAGGCGTTTGAGGCGGCAGCGGCTCTGTGGCGAACGAGCGGGTGCAGTGATGCGGCTCTGGATCGCGCCATTCAAAAAGGTCTCGAGCAAGTCAGTGCCTACCAGTGCAAAGGTGAAGGACTCGATGAACGGCCTTCGGATGGCTTAATCCCGGTGCCTGGAGTGATCAACGAGGACAAAGACAAAGCCCTGCGGATACTCAGGCAGGCGGGGCTCGATCCGGTCGCGATCGAGTACATGAAACCAGCAAAGCCGGAGTTGCAGCACAGGGTTTCGAGTCAGGATCCCCCGCCGGGCACGAGAACGAGACCCAGAGGTCCGGTCAGCGTTTTTTACTTCGGGGATTACTCCCCGGGTGATTCAGGAGGCTTTAAGGACCTCGGGCCGTCCACCGACAAAAGCTCAACCTCTTCCGCGACGGCCGATCCTAACAATCGCCACGTTCAGGGAGTCAACGCTGCAATCGCCAACTGCGACTTCGACCGGGCGCGCGCGAGCCTCGACCAGTACGCTCCTGCCGATGCTAATGATCCCTGGGTGGCTGGGAAGTACAAAGAGATATTCGAGGCGCAGGATCGCGTTGAGGCTGCGCGCGGGATGCTTCTTGAAGCCCAGGGTCTCCTCCAGCAGCCCGAGCCAAGCCCGGACGATATCGCGAGTGCCATCGCCTTGGTCAAGCAAGCTCGAAGCACCGCGCCGTCGTGTCTGTCGCAGATTATTTCGCGCCTCACACCCGCACTGACCAACGCGACGGCGGCGGCGAACCAGCGGCAACGCGAACGAGACAGGGCAGACAGGGCGGCCACAAGCGAGGCGTTAGGGACGCTGCTGACCGGACTCACCGGAATCCTCTCGCAGGCTAGAGGCGGTAGCCCTCCTGGGCCCCCCGTCACTGGTGGAGGCAGTGGCGGCCAGGCCGGCGACTGTGGTGGTTGCGCGATCTCGGGCCTGGGGAGAGACGAGGCGGTCAATTACGTGTACGCCAGGACCTACACATCGAACGGCTGCCCCACGACGATGTACACGATCATTTCACTCCCGCCCCAAAAAGACGACCAGGGAAGGCCACGCTCTTCATTCACGCGGGAG